>JADJOB010000002.1:0-102500 GCA_016714025.1 Saprospiraceae bacterium
ACAGCTCCGTTATCTAAGCAGAAATCGGACTTGGATAGGATGAGACAACGATATGAATAATTATTTTACCGAAAATAAACTGGTTGGTATTTCAATAGGCATTATTAAAAGACGGGAAAATTTATTTGACAAAAGGTTATGGAACACGAGAAATTTGGCACATCAAAACCAATTGACAGTCTGACAAACTTTCTCAGCACTCAGTTGCAAAATTATTTACTGCAACTGCAATTATGCAGTATCTGGGCAAGGCCAAAATCGACATTACCCAAAAAACTTATCTACTACTTGCCTGAAGTTCAAAATGAAAGACAAGAGATATAAGAACACGCTTTCATTGAACACCTTTTGACTCACAGTTCTGGACTTCCTAGGACATAGAGTTAAAAAATCACCCAATAAGCAGTAGCTCCTTAAGAAAACTTGTTTTACAGTTTAAATAACCAGGTTCTGGATTTTAGCCGGGAACAAAATTCGATGGGGCAAAACCTATAGCAATGCCCTTATGATATATAGCCGTTACCTGGTGCAAAAATATCGGGGCAAACAATACGAGAGCTACATAAGAGATAACATTCCCCTTTTTTTTTAAAGTCAGAATATGCCAAACAGCTTCACTGACCACTTGAAAATTCCTACAGATAGAAGGAGCACCCCATATTTTAAAAAAGGGCAATGTTAAAGTTGGGGGGGTGTGTATACCTGAGAATGCTGAGCATTCGCCAAGCGGAAACCTGAATTCTTGTTCACTTGATCCATCCAATTGGATAATTCAAAATTTGAATATTTATAAAGATTCCACCTCCATTTATGGTATTATAAAGAGCAGCACACTAAATAATATCTGGACAACAAGATTTGTTGCACCACAAAATAAAAATGTGTCAATCGGACTTGGGTGGTGGATTACAAATTTCTCGAATCATTAGGGAAGTATTATTGGCGTTGGCGATAATCCAGGTTTCTCAATCTTGACTAATTTTTTCCAGAACACAACTTCGGAATAACTGTTCCGAGTAATCAAATGTAATCTGAGCAAATAGTGTGGAATAAAATTCCGTTTGACATTGTAAATTTATTCAAAGACGATTGGAAAAGATAACTTGGCGGGGAGTAGCACCCACCCAAAAGGCGGGGTTTCGTGTTCCAAAAGACAGTATGTTTGGTTAATCAAACATTGTTTTTCAAATCAAGTTTTGTGGTGAAATCCCCGCCCTTCGGGTAGCTGCAAAACGTTAGGCGTAATGCTATGAGCGACCGTACATAGAAAAAAAAAGAAAAATACGACCTTTGTCTAATGAAAGATTTGTTTCCATTCTACACCATCGGACATTTTATAAACGAACCGACAAAACCCTACTGAATTTGAGATTATGCGGTTTGATGAAATGGACGAACCCGAAGTGGACGACATTCACAAACATACTTTTTACGAAATTCTTGGACAGAAAAGGCATAAGTAAACAAACAATTGATTATAAAGAATATGAAGTTTTACCAAACAGTTTGTTTTTTATTTCACCCAACCAAGTTCATCAATTTGAAGAATGGAAACCACTCAAAGGCGGAACAATTCTATTTACAGAAGATTTCTTTTTGCTCAACCACAATAATAAAGACAAACTTTTTGAACTAAGTTTTTTGGACAACTTTTATGCAAATCCTTGTATTCAGTTGGACAAAATAAATTTTGTCGACATTAAACAAACCATTGACCTAATTGCCAACGAGCAAAAACGAGCCGATAAAAGCCAAACAATTACACAATCATTGCTTCATATTTTATTGGCACAAGTTCAGCGTTGCATTGACAAAGAAACAGACAAGACAGTTTCAAAAAGTATTTAATACTATTCAAACAATTCAAAAACCTTTTAGATAAGCATTTTGCCGAAAACAAAACGACTTCATATTTTGCTCAACAACTTCATATTACTGCACATCATTTAAACCTAATCACAAAAGAAGTTACTGGGAAAAACAGCAAGTGAAGTGATAAGGGCAAGAAGTATTTTAGAAGCAAAACGGTTATTAACTTTCACTGATAAGACAGTTTCAGAAATTGCTTTTGAACTCAATTATACCGATAGTTCTTACTTCGCCAAAACCTTTAAATCTGAAACAAACGTATCGCCAATGGAATTCAAAACTGAAATGTCCGAAAAGTACCGAACAAGGTAGGTTTCATCTTAACATCAAGGCTTTTCATCGCCTCATCTTTGCATTGTCAATATTGACATCACAATTTAATATTTTATACAATGCAAGAACAAGCAAAATGGGTTTTAGACCCAAGCCACACCAAAGTAGGTTTTAGTGTAAGACACTTTGGTATTTCTGAAACAGATGGTTTTTTCAGAAACTACACAGGAACAGTAAAAACAGAAAAGGAGGACTTTTCTGATTTACAAGTAAACGTAACTGTGCAAATTGACAGCATAGACACCAATGATGCTCAAAGAGATGCACACTTAAAAGCAGATGATTTTTTAACGCTGAAAAATTTCCAGAAATGACATTTGAAAGCACAACATTAGAAAAAACTGCTACTGCCAATGAGTACAAAATGCACGGCAATTTAACAATTCGTGACATCACAAAACCAGTCATTTTTGATTTAGAATATGCAGGTACTGTACCACAAGACCCATTTGGTAACACAAAAGCAGGTTTCTTTATTTCTGGCAGTATCAACCGACAAGATTTTGGACTTTTCCTTTAATGTTATGTTGGGTACAGGAAATTTAGCAGTTTCTGACAAAGTGAAAATTAATATTCCTGTTCAACTTTTAAAAGTAGCGTAAAATGAAAAATAAAATTTGGTTTATTACAGGAATATCAAGCGGTTTGGGTAAGGCACTTGCCCAAACTGTAATTGAAAATGGCGACTTTGTAATTGGTACTTTTCGCAACCAAACACAAGCAGACATTTTTAATAATCAGCACAAAGACGAAGCATTTGCTTTGACTTTGGACATTTCAAAACCGACTGAAATAGAAAAAAGTAGTTAAATTAGTTACGGACAAATTCGAAAAAATTGATGTGCTTGTAAACAATGCAGGTTTTGGTTTTGCTTGGTGCTATTGAAGAAACAAGTACAGCCGAAACAAGAGAAATTTTTAAGCAAACTTTTTGGAACATTGAAATTGACACAATCATTTTTACCAATGTTACGGCAACAGAAAAGTGGACATGTTATTCAAATTTCTTCTCACGGTGGTTTTAAAGCATTCCCAGGTTTTGGTATTTACAATGCAAGCAAATTCGCATTAGAAGGTTTTAGTGAAGCATTGGCAATTGAAGTTGCACCATTAGGTATAAAACTTACCATTGTAGAACCTGGACCTTTCAGAACAAATTTTGCAGGTAATTCATTCAGGCAAGCCAACAAAATTATTGAAGATTACAACTCAACAGCAGGAGCTTTTAGAGAACGAATGAAACAAGTTGATGGCAAACAAGAAGGCGACCCAATAAAAGCATCACATGCAATTATTGACATCACTAAACTTGACACACCACCATTGCGACTACCATTAGGAAAAATTGCAATTGTTTCATTGACAGCAAAGTTGGACAGCGTACAAAAAGACATCAACACATACAAAGACATTGCAGAAAGCGTTGTATATTAGCGGTGGACAAAAAGCACATACGCCTAACAGCGGTTTGGCAAAAGCAGGGCTGACGTGATAAATTGAACACTTGTACTTCTATCAACATTTGTGGTTTATTGAACATTTGTGCTTCTAATCCCTGCCTTCGCCAAGCCGCAAACCGTTATAGGGCATTTTAAAAGACGACACAACAATGAAATTTGAATTCCTCGGACACGGACTTTTTGACGAACACGACACGACCGTAGGAAACTATTTGCACAAATCTTTCCAAGACAAAAATTTTGACACATTTCAATGTTTCGTTGCATTTACAACTTTATCAGGACTATCAGTTTTTATTGACGAACTTGAAGCAGTAAAAGAACGGTATAAAAAAATCGAATTTTATTTAGGAGTTGACGACAAAGGAACTTCAAGAGAAGCGTTACTCGAACTTCTAAACAGAAATATTGACACATTCATTTATTACAATCCGACAAAGCGAACAAGGGCTATTTATCATCCAAAGCTTTACATTTTCGTGGGGACAAGGCGAACAGAGTAATTTTAGGCTCTTCTAATCTTACAAGACCAGGACTGTTTAACAACATTGAAGCATCAATGGCAATGGATTTTGTTTCAGGAAATTTTCAAGGAACAAAACTCTTGAAACAAATAGAAGAATACTTTGCTTCATTCTTTGGTAAAGACAATCATAACCTTCAAAAAATTAAATACTGCACTTATTAAGTATTTAACCGATAGAGAACTAATTCTCCCCGAAAAGAGAATTTTCAAGGACGAAGAAGAAAAGAAAAAACCAATGTTACTGACGAAGAAGGAAATGACCTTTTTACTGCAATTGAAGCACCTTATGTTGACCTCGAAGAACTTGAAAATGTTGATAGTGAAACCGAACAAAAGGAATATTTACCACGGACAATTGCTCTTACAGAACATTATTTTGCAATGTGGCCTGAGAACTTCCAAAAGTTCAAAGAGTTTAAATTAAAATACAATACAGTAATTGTTCCGAGAGACTTTGAAAATCCAACACTTTATGGATGGTATGTAAAGCAAAAGCTCTTTATAGAGAAGAGAGAATTCCCGAAGAACATTTAGAAAAGCTAATAGAAGTTGGATTTTCGTTTAGTGACGGACACCAAATTCGCTTTGATAAAATTTGGGAAGGATATTATCAAGAATTGAAAACGTATTTCATTGAAAACGGTCATTCTGATGTGCCAAGACGTAAAGACCGAAACGACCCTTTTTTATAGACTTTCCAACTTTGTCGCTATGCAGCGACATTTTAAGAAAAAGGGTGACCAACGAATGACCGATTACAGAATTAAGAAACTGGACGAAATTAAATTTAGTTGGGAAGTAGGTCCAAGAAATGCGGGTTTGACAGTAAAACACGATGACCAATGGTTAGAAACATTATCTCAATATTCCGACTTCAAGAAGAAATATAAAAGAGAACCAAAGCAGAAAAGAAATTCTGATGAATACAAACTTGGGAAGTGGAGAAATGACCAAGCAGTATATCGCAAACAAGGAATTTTATCACAAGACAGAATCGAGTTGTTAGAAGCTGAAGGAATAATCTGGGATTTGGATGAACACGATTTTAATCAAAAAATTCAAAGACTTTTAAAATATAAGGAAGAGTTTGGAAATTTTGATGTTCCATTAAGCTATGCGATTGATGGTGTTTCACTTGGACAATTTGTTTATAGTGTTAAAAACGAGGGACAAAACCAGAAAACAAAGAGAAGTTAGAAAGAATTGGAATGATGGGTGTTATTCTTCGCACCGAAGCACAAACGACTGGCAACAAAAGAAGCCATATAACAACTGAATGGCGACAAAATTTTGAAGAACTTAAAAAGCTCAAGGAAAACGGAGTAAATATTAACGAAATTAACCAAGACAATAAAGAGTATCCTAAAATTGGAAATTGGATTTTCAATCAACAAAAACGTTACAGACACAGCAAACTAAGTGATGAACAAGAAAGTCTATTGGAGCAATTAGGTTTAAGATTATCAAGAGAAGATACAAAAGAAGCACGTTGGAATATTTTTTATGAATTACTTTGTGACTATAAAAAGCAATATGGTGATTGCCGAGTTTCAAAGTCATTTGACAAAGAGTTAAATATTTGGGTAGGACTTCAAAGACGTGGCTATAAAAGAAACACATTAATACAAGAACGAATAGACAAGCTAAATGAAATACAATTTGAGTGGACAGTTGACACAACGACAAAGAAGAAAAACGCCCTATAACAGCACCTACAAGAAATTGGCGGTTCAGTGGTTAAATGAAGCTTTGTGCTTCGTATCAAGTTCAGTGGTGGCAGACAGTTTTCGTCTCCGAAATCGCCAACTTCTTGTAGCTGCAAACCGTTAGGCAACAGTGAAAAGAAACCTTCTGCAAACAATTATCGTTATTATAACACAAAAAGACATAATTAATATTTGAGCAAAATACTGATTGTTAAAAAATAAATGAACAAGGGACAGATTTCAAATTTACTAAGAGGACTTGGATTAATTTATTTTACTGATTGGCTGAGATATTATATTCAAAAATTTAAAAATCGCAAGATTAACAGGGATTTTAAATCAAAGAATCCTGATGTAAAACTTCCACCAGATTATTTGATTTATGAGTCATTCCAGATAAATTATCAGAAATATTACACAGAGAGCATTGAAACTGCTAAATGGTTGTCAGACCATTTCAAAAAACACATTGATTTAAAAGACACAAGGATACTGGATTGGGGTTGCGGCCCTGGTAGGATAATTCGACACTTACCAAATGTGATTGGTAATGGATGCGAATATTTTGGTACCGATTATAACAAAAAATCTATTGATTGGTGTTCAAAAAACTTGACTAATATTCAACTCAATAAAAACTCATTAAGAGCTCAATTACCCTATGATGATAATTTTGTAGATGTGATTTACGGCATCTCGATCCTTACTCACCTTTCAGAGCAACTACATTATGATTGGTACAATGAGTTATATCGGATTTTAAAACCAAATGGTATAATGTTTCTGACGACACAAGGAGATAATTTCAAGGTTAAATTGACTGTTTTGGAGTTGAATAAATATGAAAATAACCAATTGGTTGTTAGAGGAAAAGTAAAAGAAGGGCATAGAACTTATTCAGCATTTCATCCACAAGGATTTATGAGACAATTATTCAAAAATGTTGAGATTTTAGAACATATTGAGACAAAACCTGAAAAATGAAAATGGTTGCCACAAGATATTTGGATAATAAAGAAACAAAAATCACCGTTGCCTAACAGGCAGTACATGCTACACCGCTTCTGACTTTATTTTTATCCTTAATTTTTTCGATTGTTTAATAAATTTTTTTTACTTTTGGTTGACATCCCTTTGGCGGTGCAGCGTGTACTGCCAAAACGTTAGTACACATGATGCAATAGGGATTTAATAAATCATTTGGATTCAGTTCATATCGCTCTTACTTGGCTTTAAATCACAATTTGCTTCGGTAAGAAAATTAGAACTTAGAACGTTTCACTTGTAGGGACAGCATCACGGGACGATAACAGGCAGCACTCGCTACACCGCTTGCTACTTTATGTTTTTGCTTTTAATTTTTTGGATGTTTAATAAATATTTTTTACTTTTGGCTAGCAACCCTTTGGCTGTGCAGCGTGTACTGCCAAACCGTTAGCAGTAATGCAAAGAATGACTATCAAAAACGACAGAATATTACTTTGACGACTTCTTTAAATCCTTTAACCCCCAATCAGACATACTATCAATAATCGGCAACAATGTTTTTCCGTATTTCGAAATTTTGTACTCCACTCTTGGCGGAATTTCTGCATAAATAATTCTTTCCAGAATATTATCTTCTTCCATTTCACGAAGTTGGTTGACCAACATTTGCTTACTAATATCAGGTATTGCCTTTTGTAACATTGAAAAACGATTACAATCTTTTCGTATCAAATGAATAATAACAGGTTTCCATTTGCCACCTATTTTATTTAAACAATGTGTAACAGGACAATTGTTCGGATTAAATTCTTTTGTTTTTCTTTTATTTATCATTGGTCTATATTTTTAGACTATAACAATATATATAGACTACTATATATTTTTAGACAAAGGTATTAATTTTGTAACGAAATGGAAAGAAAAGAAAAATTTAAAGGCAAAGGTCCAGGCATACTTTTTCCAATTGTTGATTTCAATAAGTGCTCAGGTGCAGGTCCTTGCATTCCAGCCTGCCCGTTTGATGTGTTCGAACTAAAGTCAATAAACGAAACAGACAAAAAGGGTTTAAACTGGGTAGGAAAACTTAAAACAAAATTCAATAATAAAAAAGCTTATGTTGTTCAAGCAGACCTTTGTAATGCATGTGGATTATGTGTTATAGCTTGCCCTGAAAAAGCAATAAAATTAAAAGCAAGATGAAATTTCTTTTCCAACTAATCTTACTTTTTTTTGGAATAGTTGCATCTGGATTTCTTACGTGGGCGTGCATTATTTCCGGTATTGATTGGCAAATTGCGAAATTTTTTGAATCGAATTATATTTTCATATACGCTGCAATACCCGGAGTAATTGCAGGCATGATCGTACCTTTTGTAATTCTTGGATATTATTTTTTGAAGGGAAAAAGGATGGAAATAAAGTATATTCTGCTACAGCATTAAAATTGGGGCTTGGATTTTTTACCTCTTTTATCATTTCTACGATCTTGAAATCAGTAACGAATAGAACAGACATGGAGCCATTTGAATCTCTAGGAAATTATGATTTCAGCAATGGATTCAGATGGGGATTTCTTAATTCAAACAGTTTATGGGAATCTTTTTCCGAGGGATGGCCATCAGGGCATACTTTTATTGCTACCACGTTTCTCGTTATTCTTTGGCCAACTCTTCAAAAAGCACAAAAATTATATCACTCACTATATGTTCTCGTCATTATGCTCTCTGTTGTCACATCGTTTCATTGGTTTTCTGACATTGTTAGTGGAGTCATTCTTGGAATTATAATCGGTAAATATTTTCAAATAAATCAAAATTATGCAAGCAATTATTAGAACAAAAGCAGGTAAAGAATTTTCAACAATGAAAGTCCAAAACATAGAAAATTCTATGACTCAATCGGGGGAGTTAAAAGTAAAAATGGTAAGTAGCCGAATTAATCCTGTGGATATGGATTTAATGAAAGGTTTTCCTACGTTGAAGTACAGAAATCCACAAATTGGAGGTATTGATGGAGCAGGAATCGTTTTAGAAGTTGCGCCTAATGTAAAAGATTTTTCTGTTGGTGATAAGGTTATTTTTTACAGATTATTCAGTGACATTGGAACTTGGGCGGAAGAAATTAATATTCCTGCAAACGATTGTGCAAAAATTCCCAACAATATAGACGTTAAGGAAGCAGGAACAATTGCTTTACCTTTACTCACAGCTTATGATAGTATAACTCAATTAAACGCAAAGAAAGGCGAAAAGATCCTTATTCATGGAGTTGGCGGTGGCGTGGGATTTCAAGCATTGCAAGTAGCCAAACAAATGGGACTTTTTGTAATTGGCACAGGCAGTCAATCGGACAAAGCCGTTTTAGATAAAGCAGGACTTGACCAATTTATTGACTATAAAACACAAGACTTTTCGCAGGTTTTACGAACCAGAGAAGTTGATTATGTTTTTGACGTACTTGGTGAAGACATTCTTAAAAAATCAATTGCTTTACTGCCTAAAAAAAGTAGTTTCTGTAAAGTTTGTTGATACAGCAAACATGCACAAAGCGGGAGTTAACTTACCAGGTATTATGAAATGGTTAATGAAAATAATGATGGGTAAATACGTGAAACTCGCAAAGAAAAATAAGGTGGAACTCATTGGACAAGTTACCGGAGCAAATGGAAAAATGCTTCAAAATGCCTTAGACTCAATTAGCCAAAATTATATTCCAAGAGACTTTAAAACACTTTCTTTGCATGGCATTTCGACAAAAGGAATGACCAAAAATGATGTTGGGAAAGTAATCGTATTCTGATAAAATAAATAAGCACTACTGCCAACAGCGGTTTTGCGTCAGGCGGGGTTTAGTGCTTCGTTTGACGCTTTTGTGTATTTTTGAGTTTGGTTCTTCGTATCAAGTTCGGTGGTAAAAACCCGCCCGAACGCAAAGCCGCAAAACGTTACTGGCCATCTAAGAATGAAAACAAACATGACACTAATCTTCCATCGTCGCATTTGGTTAAAATTTGCTTTCGGCTTGAAGACTAAAATATTTGACAGTTTATAATTTCAAATTCACATGAAAATAATTCTGAAATCCATTTTAATCTTGTCGCTTTTATCTTGTGGAATAAAGAAAATAATAACTTCCAATTATTATGGAAATCCTTCCAAGGTTATTATTACAATTGATAACGTCAAGTACAAAGATAGTAACAGGATAGAAAAGCAGAAATTGGTTAATAGCATAGAGTACTTTAATAAACTTGATCAACTCATAAAAACAGAATTATTGAACGTAAAAAATGATTCAATCGAACGAATTATTTATTATAGTTACGATAAAAACGGAAACAAAATAAGCAAGATCAATTCTAAAAAAGGGGAAAACGACTTCATTGAATATTTTAAATATGATAAATTTGGGAATTTACTCCAACATCAAAAATCAACTTTGATTACTTTTTATACCTACAATACATCTGGTAAAGTTCAAAAAGTAAAATCACATTATCCAAGTGGTCATTTTTTTGAAGATGTTGAGTATATTTATGATGATAAAAAAAACAAAATTCAAATGACTTCATTTGATAGTATTGGCCAAATAAAATCTTCATCAAAATGGACTTATTACACCAATGGTTCCGTAAAAGAACATCAATCATATAATTCAATGGGTGAATTAAAATGGTTTACCAAATCATTAAAATATGATGAAATGCTAAACAGAACTTCTTGGGAAAACTACAATATCATTAATAAAGATACAATTCTAAAAGATAGATACTCTGAATCTAGGATTTATGATTCCTTCAAAAATATTGTCTTAGACACTGTATTTCATAATGGCTTACCAATAACGATCGGTACTTTTAAATATATTTATAACAATTAAATCATACAACCAAATTCGCAAATAAATCTGACGGCCAGTAACACTAGCTTGACACAATGCCGCCGGAATGACTATATTTGCTTTCATGTTTACGTTTTGGCTGCACTGCGTCAAGCAAAATCCGTTAGTGGCAATTTTACACGACAACTCACGAACAAGAAATGCAGGAAGAATATATTAAACGAATAAACAAAGTCTTGACATACATAGACGAAAATTTGGACAAAGATTTGTCATTACAGACAATTTCAAATATTGCCTACTATTCGCAATTTCACCTTCATAGACTATTTAAAGCAATTACAAACGAGACACTAAACGCATATATAATTAGAAAACGAATAGAACGAAGTGCAATGATGCTAATCCACAATATGGAATATAGTATAGCTGAAATTGGAGACAGATATGGCTTTAAAAACGACTCTACATTTTCTAGAACATTTAAAAAATATACGGACAAAGTCCAACTGAATTTCGCAAATCAAACTTGGGTAATTTTAGCAAGATTGGTAAAGTGAATAGCAATAATGGTAAAGTGAATTTTATAACCGAGGAATACCTTTGCAACATTATTAATCTAAAAAATTGGATAAAAATGAATGCCAAAATTGAAATTACCGAAATGCCAAAAATGAATTTGGCTTATGTTACACAAATTGGGGTAAACGGAATTGACAATGCTTTTCAGCAAATTCTAAAATGGGCAACACCAAAAGGAATACTAGCTGCAAAGGACACAAATGTCTGTAGAGTTTTTCACGACAGTTTTAAAGTAACAGATGCCGACAAAGTAAGAATGAGTATTGGAATTCTAACAAATCAAGAACTGACAGTTGATAACGAAATAGGACTGACAACAATTGAAAAAGGGAAAAATATTGTTGGGCATTTTATAATTGAGCTAAAAGAATTTGAAAAATCTTGGGACAGTTTATTCATTTGGATGAACGAAAATGGATACAAAAAAGCGGACAGGTATCCATTTGAAATTTATCATAACAACTTTAATGAACACCCTGAAAGAAAATGTATTGTAGACCTTTGTATCCCAATTGAGTAAACTAGAGGAAAAAACTGCCACTAACAGCAAATAAACGTAAGCGATCGGACTCGGTCATCTCTCGGGCTGAATAGCGGTCGCTTCGCGAAATTTAATTTGCCCTCGCTAATAAACATTTGTATCTTTAAATAACCTTTTGTGGGTATAGACACAGGAAGCTTCGAAAGCCCGCCTACGTCTATTTGCAAAACGTTAGAGCTCATGATGAATGAGGTTTTAAAGAAAGATTTGATTTATGATTAATATCACCTTTGCTTGGCTTTTAATTTACAATTGCAACGGATCTCATTTTGCATATAAAACTTTTCACTTGTAGGGACGTCATCACGCGACTCTAACAGGCAGCACAAGCTACACCGCTATCAACTGGGTGTTTTACTCATAAATTTTTTCGGAGTTTTAGAAAATATTTTCTACTTTTGGTTACAATCCTTTTGGCGGTGCAGCGTGTACTGCCAAAACGTTAGCGGTAATTTTAAAAGACGACAAAAATGAGAACAATAATATTGACGATACTGTTCATTACTACATCCTTGCAAGAGAGTTTTTCTCAACAAGTAATATTCAGACAACCCTCTTCTTATGTTTTAGGTTTTATAGGAAATGACTCCATTTCTCTCTCTTCCGTTAACTATAAATCGTTTCGCATCTATTTTCGGGACAGTTCTTACACTTCAAATCATCTTATTGAAATTGAACAAGAATTGGACGTAACGCATAGCAAAATATTATCCGTGCTAAATATCGATTCTTACAACAATGGAATTTACTTATTGGCAGTTGACAGTAAAGAGGAGATGCAGAAAGTAATGGGTTACAAAATAAAAGGTGGAGCTGCTAAGGGACACGACCTGGTTTTCTTTGTTTACAACCAAAATATCCGCCCCCAATTTAAACACGAAATATTTCACCTGATTTCATACGAAACCTGGGGTTTGACAAATTATCGCTTATTGGACGAAGGCGGAGCAACATATACCGACGATTATTGCTTTTATGACAATCCTATGTATTCCATCAATGCATATTATCTTCAACAAAGAAAACTATTCCCACTTGACAGTTTAGTTAACAGCTTCGACAGCCAAGCAAAAAAAGTGATGTAATTGCATATATTCAAAGTGCTGGAATTTTCAAATACCTTTATGAGAAATACGGAGTTGAAAAAATGAAACTACTTTGGACTGGTGGATTTGAGCAATTCAATTCAATTTATGGATTCTCAATCGGACAATTGGAAACAGAGTGGCTTAATTTCATCAAAACTATTCCTATACCAAAAGACTTTGACATTAATAAATTGAAAGAAGGTTGTGGATAGAAAAACTACCGCTAACAGCACATTTGCAATAGGCGGGGTTCAGTGCTCCGCAGACACATTTGTGGTTACGGAAAGTTCAGTTCTTCGCATCAACACTTGTGCTGAAAAGCCAGCCCATCGCAAATCTGCAAAACGTTAGTGGCGACCCGAGATTGATTACATAAATGGCTATCTTAACTTGTCATGATGCATCTCCGTATTTGGCTAAAATCCGCTTGCGGCCTCCAGACCAAAAAGCGATTTAATTTTTTAATAATAAAAATTTATCTTTTTAATCAATTAAGTTATGAGGCTTCTTACTACTTCATTAAAATTAATCGTCATAACGTTCCTTTTCATAATTTTAAAAATCATTTTACAGTTTTTCTGGGGCACAATTTTTGAAAGTTCACCATATCCATATAACTCGTTAAGTATATTTAATATAAATAATTTTTTTCATGATGGTTTCTCCTTTTCAAACATAATCCTTATTGTTTTTTATGAATTCGTTCTTTTTTTTTGTGCATATTACATATGGGTTTTTATACTTTTGTTTTTCATTACCACTAAAATGAAAAGAAACTCAATCGTAATTCATATATTATATTTATTGTGCGTATATTTTATCGCATGCTTTATATTTAATGAACAGAAAATAGAATTTATTGGAATAGTTACGACAATGATTCTATCAATATTTAACTGGTCTTTATTCAATAGACTTCTATTTTATCAATCAGAGAAAAGGATGAAGACTGATGAAAACAATTAAAATTCCATTCGCTAGAAAATATATTAAACTCATTAAGGCAAATAGGGCCGCCACTAACAAAAGCTTGACACAATGCCGCCCAGAATCATTATATTTGCTTTAGGCTTTCGTTTGGGCGGCACTGCGTCAAGCCCAAACCGTTAGTGCCAATGCCAAAATATATCCGAATAAATACTTAACTTTGCACTAGAAATGAAAGAAATTAATACAAATATTGATCAAATAAATAAACTTTGCATCTCCAACAAAGTAAAAGCTCTCTTTGCATTTGGTTCAGTTACAACAAACAATTTTAATGTGGATAGCGATATTGATTTAGTTGTTGATATTGACGAAAGCGATCCTATTAATTATTCTGACTACTATTTCAATCTTAAATTACAACTCGAAAATCTGTTCAGAAGACATATTGATCTATTGGAACAAAAAGCAATTAAAAATCCTTACCTAAAAAAAGAAATAGATCAGACTAAAGTACTTATCTATGGAAAATGATATCAAGGTTTGGCTTAACGATATTAAACAAGCCATACAAGAAATTAATCAATTTCAGCCAGACAAGAAAAACTTCTTAACTTTTCAAAAAGATTTAAAAACTAAAAGAGCAATAGAACGAAATATCGAAATTATTGGTGAAGCTGTAAACAGAATATTAAAAGTAAAGCCAGAATTTCAATTGACTAATGCTAGAAAAATTGTAGATACAAGAAATAGAATTAGTCACGGTTATGATAGTGTTTCCGAAGATATAATTTGGTCAATCATAGTTCGTGATATTCCTAATTTGGAGAAAGAAATTGAACATCTCTTAAGTTCATAGAAAAGCACTGGCACTAACACTGTATACACTCGATCACGCCGATCCAGATCTCATTTTTCACTTTTGGCTGTAATGTAAATAAAAATAAAACAGTAACTTTGGCTGTTTCCAAGCGGCGAGACCGCGTGTATACTAATCCGTTACCTGCCATTATAAAGACGACAATGACAAAATTCATTCTGATACTAACTATTTTACTAGCCTCCGTTCTTTGTTTGTCTTTACAAAGCCATAAGACAGCTCCGTTATCTAAGCAGAAATCGGACTTGGATAGGATAGACAGCATTATGAATAATTATTTTACCGAAAATAAACTGGTTGGTGTTTCAATAGGCATTGTTAAAGACGGGAAAATTTATTTGACAAAAGGTTATGGAACACGAGAAATTGGCACATCAAAACCAATTGACAGTCTGACAAACTTTCTCACTTGCTCAGTTACGAAATTATTTACTGCAACTGCAATTATGCAATTATCTGAGCAGGGCAAAATCGACATTACCCAAAAACTTATCTACTACTTGCCTGAGTTCAAAATGAAAGACAAGAGATATAAGGACATAACCATTGAACACCTTTTGACTCACAGTTCTGGACTTCCCTGGGACATAGAGTTAAAAAAATCACCCAATGACAGTAGCTCCTTAAGAAAACTTGTTTACAGTTTAAATAATAAGGTTCTGGATTTTGCTCCGGGAACAAAATTCGATGGGGCAAAAACCTATAGCAATGCCGCTTATGATATATTAGGTTACCTGGTGCAAAAAATATCGGGCAAACAATACGAGAGCTACATAAGAGATAACATTCTTTTAAAGTCGAATATGCCAAACAGCTTCACTGACTACTTGAAAATTCCTACAGATAGAAGGAGCACTCCACATATTTTAAAAAAGGGCAATGTTAAAGTTGGGGGTATGTATACTGAGAATGCTGAGCATTCGCCAAGCGGAAACTTGAATTCTTGTTCACTTGATCTATCCAATTGGATAATTCAAAATTTGAATATTTATAAAGATTCGACCTCATTTAATGGTATTATAAAGAGCAGCACACTAAATAATATCTGGACAACAAGATTTGTTGCACCACAAAATAAAAATGTGTCAATCGGACTTGGGTGGTGGATTACAAATTCTGAATCATTAGGGAAGTATTATTGGCACGTTGGCGATAATCCAGGTTTCTCATCGACACTAATGATTTTTCCAGAACACAACTTCGGAATAACTGTTCTGAGTAATCAAATGTATTCTGAGCAAATAGTGTGGAATAAAATTCCGTTTGACATTATAAATTTATTCAAAGACGATTGGAAAAGATAACGGCAGGTAACAGCACCTACCCAAAAGGCGGGGTTTCGTGTTCCAAAGACAGTATGTTTGGTTAATCAAACATTAGTTTTTCAAATCAAGTTTTGTGGTGAAATCCCCGCCCTTCGGGTAGCTGCAAAACGTTAGTGGCAAGGCTACGAGACCCCCAACTCTTCAACAAGACGACTTGAAATTTGAGAAATTAGACCGACTTTATCTCGTTTGACACTTTTGACAAATTTCATATCGACAGCAGAATCCTTATCATACTTTGCAGACCACATTATAAATTCAACCAAAACAGGAACTAAATCAATTCCTTTTTGAGTAAGACTATACATTATCTTTTGCTTATGACTTGGGTCGCTTGACTTGCTGACTATACCATTAATTTCAAGCAATGACAATCTATCAGCAAGTGTATTAGTTGCAATTCCTTCTTCTGACATTAGAAATTCACCATAAAAGTGTTTTCCTTTAAACATTAAATCTCTAACAATTAGGAAAGTCCACCTATCACCAAAAATTTCCATTGCAAAATTTATCGGACAATCCGATTTTCTTTTTATTCGTTTCATAGTGCAAAAGTAAATAAAAACAAAACTACTTGCAAGTTTAAAGTAGTTTTGTATATTTGCACTTCACAAACAAAAAATATAAAAAAATGACAAATTCAATTAATTGGTTCGAAATCCCAGTAATAGATTTCGCAAGAGCAAAAATATTCTATGAAACATTGTATGGTGCTGAAATTATGGAAATGCCTTTCCCTGATGGAAAATATGGTATGTTACCTTGTGATATGGAAAAAGGTGTAGGTGGTGGAATAGCACAATACGAAGGATTTGAACCTTCAACAAAAGGAGCATTAATCTATTTGAATGGTGGCGAAGATTTAAGCTTACCACTTTCAAAAGTAGAAAGTGCAGGCGGGAAAATTGTTTTACCAAAAACTTCAATTGGACAAAATGGTTTTATGGCTCACATTATAGACACTGAAGGAAATAAGGTTGCATTACATTCAATGAAATAATAAAACATTATGACAAGTAGAGAAATTGTAAACAAATATTATTCCCTTAACACAGATATTAGAACAGGGAAAGCACAAATGCAAGATTTGAGAAATTTACTTGCAGACAATATGGTTTTTGTTGGACCACTTATGAAAATTGAAGGAGCTGATAATTATATTGGGCTTCTGACAAACTTTATCCCTTTTCACGAGGAATTGAATATTATAAAACAATTCCAATCTGAAAATGAGATTTGCACAATAACCAACTTGAAATTAAAAACACCAAATGGGGGCAAAATTTCAATGGATATTGCTGAATACATATTGGTTGAAAATGACAAGATATCAAATCATACATTGTATTACGACCCAAGAGAATTTCAATCAGCTTTTCCAATGTAAATAAACTCTATGGCTTACGATGAACATTTAGCAAATCGAGTGAGAGAAAAATTTGTCGAGCTACCCAACGTTACTGAAAAAGAAATGATGGGTGGCTTGACATTTATGTACAACGACAAAATGTGTGTTGGAATTATTAAAGATGAATTAATGTGCAGAATTGACCCAACATTGCACGAAACTGAAATTGAAAAAATTGGTTGCCGAACAATGGACTTTACAAAGCGACCAATGAAAGGTTACATAATGATAGACGAGAACGGAATGAAAACACAAGCCGACTTTGACTATTGGATAAACCTTGCTCTTGACTTTAATGCCAAAGCGAAATCAAGTAAGAAACCGAAAAAGCCCAGCCACTAACAAGGGTTTTGCGTCAGGCGGGCTGATGTGCAAAATTCAACTTTTGTGCATTTAAAAACTTTTGTACATTAGCCAAGCGGAAGTGCATCTAATCCCGCCCGAACGCAAAGCCCCAAAACGTCAGGTTGTGAAAAAACTAATTCGAGAATAATTTTGTAAATCTCTTTGTTGGAATCATTTTGATTTGTATTTTTATATATTATGAATCATGTAACCGGCATACCAAGATTACAAATGCAACTCAGTTCACTGGAGGATTCCATCGACCAAGAAAATCCAGTGAGATTTATTGATGCATTTGTGGAACAATTAGATTTAGTAAAACTTGGATTTGAAGTTAGGATTAAAGGGAGCCACTATATTTATTACAAAGAAAGTATTCAGGAAATTATTAATATACAAGAAATTGGTGGCCATTCGAAGGCATATCAAGTTAAACAAATAAGAGAAATTATCATTAATTACAAATTAGAAATCCAAGAAGATGATGAATCATAAATATGAAATTATTATTTACTGGAGCGAAACTGATCAATCGTTTATTGCTGAAGTCCCCGAATTAGCAGGTTGTAAATCAGACGGAAAAACATATCAAGAAGCCATATCCAATGTTCAAATTGTAATTGATGAATGGATTGAAACAGCCAATTCTATAGGAAGGCCAATTCCAACTCCCAAAGGAAAATTGATGTACGCATAAAAAGTAAAAAAGAACGAGGCATAACAAGGCATAGACTCTACACCGCCATGCATCGTAAATCATTCTCTATTAATTTTATTCGGTAATAAAAAGTTAATTTGCTATTTTTGGCTGACAATGGTTTGGCGGTGAAGCGTCTATGCCAAATCCGTTAGTACACATGATGCAATAGGGATTTAATAAATCATTTGGATTCAGTTCATATCGCTCTTGCTTGGCTTTAAATCACAATTTGCTTCGGTAAGAAAATTAGAACTTAGAACGTTTCACTTGTAGGGACAGCATCACGGGACGATAACAGGCAGCACTCGCTACACCGCTTGCTACTTTATGCTTTTGCTTTTAATTTTTTGGCTGTTTAATAAATATTTTTTACTTTTGGCTAGCAACCCTTTGGCGGTGCAGCGTGCACTGCCAAACCCTTAGCGGGCAGGCTAAAGCGACACAACGACAAAAAACAGTTGACAATTTAGAACAACCCAATGGCAGAAAGATAATAGAACGAAATAAATTATGATTATTAGAGAAGCTAAAATTGACGACATAAAACAAATTCAAATCGTAAGAAATTCTGTAACAGAAAATACATTGTCAAATCCTAACCTGGTGACAGATGAAGATTGCGTAGAGTTTATTACGGAAAGAGGAAAAGGATGGGTTTGCGAAATTGAAAAGCAAATTGTGGGTTTTGCTATTGCTGACTTAAAAGAAAATAACATTTGGGCGTTATTTTTAAACCCAAAATTTGAGAAAAAAGGTATTGGACAACTATTACACAAAATTATGTTGGACTGGTATTTTACACAGACGAAGGAAAAGGTTTGGTTAGGAACAGCTTTTAATACAAGAGCAGAACAGTTTTACAGAAAAGCAGGCTGGACAGAAGTTGGAACACACGGAACAAAGGAAATTAAATTCGAAATGACATATAATGACTGGACAACAAGCCCGAACCGCTAACAGCACATTTGCAATAGGCGGGGTTTCGTGCCACGCAGATAGTTTAGTGGTAGCAGACAGTTTTGTACTCCGCAGGAAGTTCAGTGCAAAATCGCACGCCCATCGCAAATCTGCAAAACGTTAGGGGCGACTTCTAGTATATATCAATGAAATACTTCTTTCTTACTTTTTTAATTTTAGTGACTCAGGTATTAATTTGCCAAGACTATTCTAAAGATACTTTAGTAATAAAGGAAGTGCTAGCCACCGAACTGCGAAATGAAGATTCAATAGTATATACTGACAAAATTGAGGATTGGATTATTAATTTTATAAAAAAAGAACTTGATAATTATATAGACAACGGAGCAAATAAACATAATTATGACCAACTATTAAAAATTGGAGAATACGAAAAGGATTCTTTAAACAAGCAGATTGAAGAACTTAGAAATTTTAAGTGGCGTGATTCCTTAATCCATAATGCAAAGGCGATTTCGATTGATAGTATAAGGGTATTTATTAGAAATTACGATAGATCATTACCTCAGGAAAAAGAGGAACCAAATACGGTTACTACTATTTGTCGAAGGGGTCCAATTCTGTTCTCATTTTCAAAACCTATGTATATACGAAATGAAACAATTTGCTTGATATACATACGCAAACTGAGCCGAATTTATGAAGGGAACGAAGAACTCAGTTTCTATAAAAAAGATGAGGAAAAATGGGTGAAGTGGATCACATTGTATTCCAGTTCATTCTAATAAAGCCGCCCCTAACATGGCATAGACTCTACACCGCCTAGCAACGAAAATCATTCTCTTATAATTCTTAACGGTAATAACAATATAATTTTCTACTTTTGGTTACCAATGGTTTGGCAGTGCAGCGTCTATGCCCAACCGCCGATGGGAGATATCAAAAAATTCATTAAATTTGCTATATGAACAGAAAAATTGAATTAACAGCAGTAATAGAAAAAGAAGACAATATGTATATCTCACTTTGTCCTGAATTAGATATTGCCAGTCAAGGTGACACTCCTGATGAGGCCAAATCAAACCTCGTTGAAGCACTTGAATTATTTTATGAAACAGCATCTGAAACTGAAATTTCTAGAAGATTGCACAACGAATTGCAAATATCAAGAGTAACAGTTAACATCTAGATTTTAATGAAAACAATTTCTGGTAAAGATATCTGTTTGATATTGTCACAGCATGGATTTATCAAAGTGAGACAAAAAGTAAGTCATGTAATAATGCAAAAACTTTCAGATGATTCAACTATAACAGTTCCAGTGCCTATGCACAAAGAAATTAAAATTGGAACTTTACATTCAATAATAAGACAATCGGAACTCTCAAAGCGGGACTTTGAATGATACCTCCCATAACACGGTATAGACTCTACACCGCTTGGCACTTAATCATTCTCTCTTAATTTTTTCGGGCAATGAAAAACTTATTTCTTATTTTTGGTCGCGTTTGGTTTGGTGGTGCAGCGTCTATGCCAAATCCGTTAGCGGTAATTTTAAAAGACGACAAAAATGAGAACAATAATATTGACGATACTGTTCATTACTACATCCTTGCAAGAGAGTTTTTCTCAACAAGTAATATTCAGACAACCCTCTTCTTATGTTTTAGGTTTTATAGGAAATGACTCCATTTCTCTCTCTTCCGTTAACTATAAATCGTTTCGCATCTATTTTCGGGACAGTTCTTACACTTCAAATCATCTTATTGAAATTGAACAAGAATTGGACGTAACGCATAGCAAAATATTATCCGTGCTAAATATCGATTCTTACAACAATGGAATTTATTTATTGGCAGTTGACAGTAAAGAGGAGATGCAGAAAGTAATGGGTTACAAAATAAAAGGTGGAGCTGCTAAGGGACACGACCTGGTTTTCTTTGTTTACAACCAAAATATCCGCCCCCAATTTAAACACGAAATATTTCACCTGATTTCATACGAAACCTGGGGTTTGACAAATTATCGCTTATTGGACGAAGGCGGAGCAACATATACCGACGATTATTGCTTTTATGACAATCCTATGTATTCCATCAATGCATATTATCTTCAACAAAGAAAACTATTCCCACTTGACAGTTTAGTTAACAGCTTCGACAGCCAAGCAAAAAAAAGTGATGTAATTGCATATATTCAAAGTGCTGGAATTTTCAAATACCTTTATGAGAAATACGGAGTTGAAAAAATGAAACTACTTTGGACTGGTGGATTTGAGCAATTCAATTCAATTTATGGATTCTCAATCGGACAATTGGAAACAGAGTGGCTTAATTTCATCAAAACTATTCCTATACCAAAAGACTTTGACATTAATAAATTGAAAGAAGGTTGTGGATAGAAAAACTACCGCTAACAGCACATTTGCACTAGGCGGGGTTCAGTGCTCCGCAGACACATTTGTGGTTACGGAAAGTTCAGTTCTTCGCATCAACATTTGTGCTGAAAAGCCAGCCCAACGCAAATCTGCAAAACGTTATACTATACCGGCCAAAACAAATATAATTGCTATTTTTGTATTATTATGACAAAGACTAACTTAATCAAAGATATTAATACTCTACTGGAATCCATTGAAGATCTAGATAAATTGGAGGCCATATATGAGCTGATCGAATATTATAGAAATACAAAAGATACAAGGACCTGGAATCACCTTACCCAGGAACAAAAAAGTCACATACTTAAAGCTTTTGAGGAATCAGAGAATGACGAAAATCTGATTCCAATGAATGAAGTATTTAAAGGATAAATGGAAGTGTTCTTTACAAAAACTGCTACATTTGATTTAAAAAGCATTTTAGGATATTTATCAAACGAATGGGGTGAAAAAACAGCTTTAAAATTCCAGTCCAAACTTAAGCATCTATTATCTTTAATAAGTTTGAATCCATATCTTGGGGTTTTAGAGAATTCGAGTAATAGAATTTATAGTATATTATTGATTAAAAAAGTAAGAGTATATTATAGGATTCGCGATGAAAAACTTATTATTCTTTCAATATTTGATTTACGTCGTAATCCTAATTTAAAACCAACGTGACATGGCCGGCTAGGTATAACACAGCATAAACTCCAGCTGATTCTTTTGGAATGGATGGTATTTCTCAAGGCCGGTTTGGGAAATAAAATTTAAGGTTTTATTTTTGGCTTATGCTCAAGCGGCTGGCGTGTATGCAAAACCGTTATGGGCAAGTTTAAAACTAAAATCCTTAATTTAAACACTTAATTAAATATTTATAGTGGACAAAAAAGTTATCCAAATTTCCAGATGGTGCGCACTATTAGCAGTGGTGTTAATGGTATCATTTTTTGTAATAATATCAATTGCACCTTCAAGTAGTATGGGTGTGTTACTTGCGTTAGCAGGAATATTGATTTTAACACCTGTATTTTATGCGCTTTATCTTATTCACCATTCCGAGTCGGCAATTCTAAGCCTTGTAGGATTTATTTTTTGGTTTCCTGCGGGAGCACTTGACATGGCTAGTTTATTAAACCATGAAAACACTATGATATACATTATTGATTGCTTTATATTTTCTGTGCCCCTAATGATATTTGGTTTTCTTGCATTTAAAAGCAAAAAAATGCCAAATGGTATTGCGATAATGGCGCTTTTAAGTGGTGTTTTCTATCTTATGAGCGGCATGGCAACTTTCTATAATACTGAGATGATTGGCATGTATACAGGCTTTGGCGGCCTTGTATTTATGTTGATATGGTTCACATGGTTATTCTTTATCCTTTCAGAAAATTTATTAGAGATAAAGACTACTGATTTGGGCTAGCAAAGGTAACCAGCACATAACACCACCTACCCAAAAGGCGGGGTTTAGTGTTCCAAAAACAGTGTTGTGGTAAATCAAACGTTAGTTTTTCAAATCAAGTTTTGTGGTAAAAGGCCATCCCTTCGGGTATCTGCAAAACGTTAGGTGTAATCCTAGAGGACAACACAAACTAAACATTACTTATGTAACAAAGGTTACTAACGGATACAAAACCAAAATGTAATTTGCGGACAAATTAATAGCAAATAAAATGACAAATAAAATAACTACATTTTTAGGTTTAATATTTTTAAGTCTATCAGTCTTTTCTCAGACGGCACCATTCAATATTTATATTGAACCAATGAACATATCTGGACTTAGTGGACTTCAAGCCTATGCTTTTGGACAATACAACGGAAAATGGCTTATTGTTGGCGGTCGTCTTGACGGACTTCACCGCAGACAGCCTTTTGCTGCATTTGACATAGCAGGCAACAACAATCAAATAATTGTAATTGACCCTGTTTCTCAACAAAAATGGACAGCACCATTAACATCGCTTTCGGTTGCATTGCAAGAGCAATTAAGTTCAACTAATATGGAGTTTCATCAAGAAGGAAACTACCTGTATGTCATTGGTGGTTATGGCTATAACACAGCATCAGCCGCAAGAAAAACCTTTGACAACTTAACCGCCATTAATGTTCCTTCTGTAATAAATGCAGTTATTGGAGGAACTTCAATCACAAGTTTTTTTCGACAAATTAGTGATGCTCAATTTGCAGTAACAGGTGGACATCTAAAAAAAATAGATAATACCTTTTACCTAATAGGTGGTAATAAGTTTGATGGTAACTATAATCCAATGGGTCATGCAACTTACACACAAGCTTATACAAATGCAATACGTAAATTCAACCTGACAGATGACGGAACTACGGTCACGATAACACATTTACCAACAATTACTGATGCAACAAATCTCCACCGTAGAGATTATAACGCATTGCCTCAAATATTACCAAATGGTGCAGAGGGAATTACTGCATTTTCAGGTGTATTTCAACCGACTGTTGACTTACCATTTTTAAATTGTGTAAACATTGACAGCACAACATACATTGTAAACAACACATTTCAACAGTATTACAACCATTATCATTGTGCAGTTTTACCATTATATTCAGCTTCAAATAACGAGATGCACAATGTTTTCTTTGGCGGAATTGCCCAATACTATGATAGTTTAGGAGTGTTGGTTCAAGATAACAATGTTCCATTTGTGAAAACAATTGCCAGTGTAACACGAAATTCAAGTGGGACAATGGCAGAATATAAACTTCCTGTCGAAATGCCGAGTTTGCTTGGTGCAGGTGCAGAATTCATTCCAAGTCAAAGTGTTCCTCAATTTAGTAATGAAGTTTTAAAATTAGATGACTTTACAGATGATAGCACATTAGTTGGCTATATTTATGGTGGTATCAGTAGCACGGCTGCAAATATATTTTTTACAAATTTAGGAACCCAAAGTAGTGCAAGCAGCCAAATATTTAAAGTATATGTAATCAAAAACTCAGCAGTAGGTACTCACTATTTAAATGAACAAAGCGTTGGAACATTAAAAATGCAAGCTTTTCCAAATCCAAGTGATGGTGACTTTATAGTTAAGTTTCATTTGAATAAAATCGCTGAAACAAAAATCTCACTTTACAATGTTGACGGCAAGAAAATAGAAGAAAGGGTTTTAACTAATTTACAAATTGGAGAAAACACATTCCAACGAAAAATCAAAAACCTCGACCTTGGAGGAACATATATTTTTACAATTGAAACCCCTTATGAAAAGGCGACACAAAAAATAATTATCGAACCATAGACAGAAACACCAGCACATATCAGCGAGCTTAAATAGACAATAAATGTTTTGTATCATCGCTTTAAATAAAAAGTATCTATGAAACGAGATAAAGTAATCGAATCAATCAAAGAACTCCCACAAGAATTTGAATTAGAAACACTTATTTAGAAACACTTATAGAAAGGCTTATTTTTTTTGAAAAAGTTGAAAAGGTTTAAATAAAATAGACGAAGGAAAAACTATTTCTCATGAGCGAGTAGAAGAAATAGCTAAGAAATGGTAAATATTTTCTGGACTGAATTAACTCTTGAAGACTTAAAATTATTCACGATTATATTGCACATGATTTAACTTCCTACGCAAGTAGATTTATTGAAAAACTTTTAGTAAGAGTAAAGCAATTAGAAATTTTTCCAAAATCGGGAAAAATTGTTCCAGAATTTGGAATAGAAAACATTAGAGAACTAATTGAAGGAAATTATAGAATAGTTTATCGAGTAAATTCTTAAGTCGTTTATATTGCAAGAGTTCAACATTCAGCCATATTTTTGAATGACATCTAAATAAGCCCGCTGATAAAATGGCATAGACCCTACACCGCCAAGCATCTTTTATCATACGCATTATTTTTTTCTGGTAATAAAAACTAATTCCTTATTTTTGTCTACTCATGGTTTGGCGGTGCAGCGTATACTGCCAAAACGCTGGCTGCCATACATTAAAAACTATTTTGGCTTATTCTTGAAATTTTTCATTATTTTGCATAAACTTTAAAACCTTGCAATATGAAACTTTTGTCTTTATTATCATTATTAATTCTATTTACATTTGCTTGTAGTAAGGATTTAACTACCTCTAAAAATATCGTTTATTATTATTGCTCTTCTCACAAATGGACAAAAGAAGAATCTAAAATAGCTTATATACTCTACACAGATATTTTAAAGATAAATAAGGATGAGCAAGCTATTAAAGAAAAAACTTCTGACTGGGGTAACTATGTAAAAGTTCGATGCAAAAATACAACAGGCTGTACTTCAGATTTAAACATTTATAATTCTGCTGAAGAGGCAGTTGCAAGAAGGAATGAAATGTTCGATATCTATAAGAACTCCGAAAAATATCAAATCGAGAAGGTAGAGTTCAAGTAAAATATCACGGCAGCCAACACAGCATAGACTCTACACCGCCAGGCAGCTTTAGTCTTCCATTAAAAGATTTTATTGCTTTAAATGAAATTAAATAATATTTTTGGCATCAGGAGAGTTGGCGGTGCAGCGTCTATGCCCAACCGTCAAAAAACATTAATAATTCCAAACATTTAGTATCTTTGAACGTTACTAACGTATTGTGTTATTATGATCCTAAGTTTTGGTGATAAGAATACTGGACTAGTTTGGACTGGAACACTCATAAAGGGAATTCCTCAGTCAGTCCAGCAAGTAGCTAGAAGGAAACTTAGAATGTTAAATAACTCTAACAATATCAATGACTTAAGAGTGCCGCCTTCAAATCATTTAGAAAAATTAAAAGGTGACCTAAAAGATTTTTACTCCATAAGAATTAATGATAGTTGGAGAATAGTATTTAAATGGGAAAATTCGCATTCTAAAAATGTTAAAATATTAAATTATCATTAGTATGGCTTCATTAAAAAACATTCATCCAGGAGAAGTGCTTCTTGAAGAATTTCTTATTCCTATGGAAATTACTGCTTACAAATTAGCCCAAGCTATTCAAGTTCCACAAACAAGAATATCGCAGATTATTAAAGGAAATCGCAGTATAAGTGCGGATACTGCATTAAGATTATCAAAATATTTTGGAAATTCAGCTAAATTTTGGTTAGGTCTACAAAATGATTTTGATCTAGAAGAAGAATATAAGTTATCAAAAAAAGAACTAGAACAGATTTCGCAAATTGCCTGGGCTTAACAAGAGATACTCTCCATACCGCTTAAGATTAATTTTTTACTCTTGGCTTATGACTAGTAAAAATGTTTAATATTTGGGTTTCGTCGAAAGCAGCACGGCGAGTATCTCCTGAACGACGTTTTGCGCCACTTAGATAAACTTATCAAATGTTTAAACAAAATAAACTTAGAATCAATTCGTTTTGACTTTCCAATCAATCTAATAAAGATATGAAATCAAATTACCAACCTTATTTAATTGGAATAATATTGCTTGGTTTCGGATTTCTTTTCTTAAGACCTATACCAATTCCAAAAGAACAAGATTGTTTAATTATTAAAGGAATCGTCAGTGGGATATATGAAGGTGGAACTCATGATGTTATCTTCAAATTAAAAGATCAAGTAAAACAATATTATGTAAACCGCGGAACAGAGTATGGTCTTGATATAAAAAAGTTACAAAATGAATTGATAGATAAAGAAATCGTAATTAAATATCCTAATTATTGGTTATTGACGCTTCCAGGAAATGCTATAATTCATGCTTCCAAAATCGAATTCAATGAAAAAACAATATATACTCAATTAAAATAAAAAAGCGGAGTATTACATGGCATAGATGGCGCAGCGCCAGGTATCTTAAACCATTTTCATTTAATTTTTTTCGGTAATAAAAATTAAATTCTTACTTTTGGTTAACAATGGTAAGGCGATGCAGCGCCTATGCCAGGAGCGTAAGAAGTAATTTTATGAGACGACAGTTAACTATTCTAATATTGACAATTTCGTCATTAACTCTTACAGGACAAAAACTGGACGGAGGGAATGGGCACGCTCTAATTTTAGACAAACAAGGTCACGTTTGGACAATTGGCAGGAATAATTATGGACAATTAGGAGACAGTACTCTTGAAAATTCACCAACACCAAAAAAAATAAAAAATCTAAACGACATTGTTGTCATATCACGTGGATACGACCATAGTATTGCGCTCGACAAAAATGGAAATTTATTTTTATGGGGTAGAAATAACTACGGACAACTCGGCTGTTCATCAGTGAACGACCAGTTAACGCCACAGAAATTACCAAATCATACAGGTTTTGTTGCTGTTGAAGGTGGGCACTGGCATACGGTTGGTTTAAAAAAGATGGTACGGTTTGGTGTTGGGGTCACAACTATTTCGCTGAATTAGGTAATGGAACTAGAGAACATAGTTCATGGCCGGTAGAAGTTCTACAAATTTCAAATTCAGAAATTTCAGTATTAAATAATATTGTTAGCATTGCATCAGTTGGTTATCACACTTTGGCTTTAAAAAAAGATGGTACTGTTTGGGGCTGGGGTGGAAACACTTTTAATGAACTTGGAACAGAGGGACTGGAGTTTCAGCGATATGCGATTAAAGTTGTGGGGATTCCAAGAATTAAAGAAATAGCGGTTGGTTGGCATCACTCCGTTGCTTTAGATTATAAAGGTAAAGTATGGGTCTGGGGTTCTGACCCAGCTTTTCAATTCAAAGAAGAAACTAAAAAATACTATCACCATCCAACTCTCTTAAAAGGTTTACCAAAAGTCACAAAAATTGCTTGTGGGAGTTGGCATTCACTGGCTATTGATGAAAATAAAAATGTTTGGGGTTGGGGAAAAAATCATTTTGGTATGCTAGGGACTGGTGACACTATTTCTCATTCTACTCCTATTCTATTAAAGTCTCTGAAAAATATTGTTGACATTGGGGGAGGTTGTTTTCAGTCAATTGCTGTAGACTCAATTGGTAGGATTTTTAGCTTTGGAGACAACCCTTCTGGTCAACAGGGTATTGGAAATTTCTCGCGATGTTATTCCCCTAAATTAATGCCTCTTGACATAAATGGAATCCTCTCAAATGACACTTCATCGGTTTCAACGAATAGTACATCCATCCAACCTATGACAAATTTATATGCCGATCAACCAAAATTTAATTTGGACATTTTCTTTAAAGTAATAAATTATATGTTGTTTTTAATTAGCGTTATATTGAACATTGTATTATACAGAAAACTAAAAAGCTACCGCTAACAGCGAGTTTAAGAATTTGGCGGCTCAGTGGTTAAATGATTTCGGTTTTTCAAACAAAATGTATTGCAGTCTAACAGTTTTTGTGCTCCGAAATCGCTAACTTTTAAAACCGCAATCCGTTATGCGTCATTTAAAGATAGAAATCCAATGAAAAAAAAGAAAGTCTCATTTCACGGAATAAAATTCTTTACAGGAATTACAATATGTTTTATTCTGACTTCGTGTAATGGGCAAACGAATAATGATGATAAACAACACCTGATAAAAGAAACAATTCAATCTCTGGATTCAAAAAAACAGATAAGTCCAGTTGTGAGAATGATGTATCAGGATAGCAAAGGTAATCTTTGGTTTGGAGCGGAAGGAGGAGCGTTTAGATATGATGGCGATTCTTTAATTCATATAGATAGCATTAGAAGCGAATCGGGTGGAAGAGTAACAATTAAAGACATTGCAGAAGATAAAGATGGGATAATTTGGTTTGGACATACTGATGGTATTAGCAGTATTAACGGTACATCAGTGACCAATTATTACGAATCAGATGGCTTAACAAGCAACGATGTTTGGTGCATTGAGACAGATGTCAATGGGAATGTTTGGGTTGGAACAATAGAAGGTATTTGTATATTTGATGGACAAAGATTCAATAATTTCGTCCTGCCAGAAGGGAAGATAGATACAACTGTTGGTGTATCAAGTACAAAAATGATTCATAGTATTCTTGAAGATAGTAAGGGGACAATCTGGTTAAGTACTAATGCAGGTCTATTTTCATATTCAAATAATAAGTTAAAGAATATTTCTGACGAAGTAGGTGTGCCAACGAATTTTGTTAGCAAAATAATTAAAAACAAAAAGGTGGATTCTGGGTTTCAACTTCAACAGGACTTTTTCATCTCAATGAGAATATCCTTACCAATGTCTCAGAAATGCATTTTGAAGAAAGCAAAGGAACAGGCAGTATAATTGTAGATTATAAGGGCGATGTTTGGTTTAATTGTGGTCGTAATATATACAGATTAAGTGGAGAGAAACTCACTGAATATCGAATAGAAGAAGGAAATTATGGTCCGCTGACTTTTCAAATTTACGAAGACCGGCAAAGTCGACTTTGGTTTGTAGGATATGGTGGAGCATATCGTTATGAAAACGACAGATTCATCAATATTACACAAAATGGACCTTGGTAAAAAGATACGAACGCATAACAGCACCAACAAGAAATTGGCGGTTCAGTGGTTAAATGAAGCTTTGTTCTTCGTTTCAAGTTCAGTGCTGGTAGACAGTTTTGTGCTTCGAAATCACCAACTGCTTGTAGCCGCTAAATGATACCGGTCATTGTAAAAAGACACGAACTAAACTATAAATAATGTAACAAATCCTACAAAATATGTGTCATACAGAAAAAATGGATATGGACTCAAAAGTAAAAATTGCCAGAATCGCAGGATTCCTTTATCTGCTAATAATTGGCTTCGGACTAATAGCCCAAATCTTTGTCCGTGACAACCTAGTTGATTACAATAATGCCACCGTTACTGCTAAAAATATTATAGCTTCTGAATTTTGGTTTCGATTCGGATTTGCTAGTGAATTAATGATGCTCATATGTGATATTGCTGTAACAACCATACTTTATATATTACTCAGGGATTCTAGTAAAAATCTTTCATTACTTTCTACATTTTTTCGGCTGACGAGTATTATTATTTTATGTGTCATTGCTCTTAGCCACTATGCAGCATTATTCTTTTTGGGAGGTGCGGACTATTTGACGGTTTTTGATTCAAACCAACTCGATGCCTTAGCATTATTGTCTATCAAATTGCATGGTGCAGGATACAATATTTCACTTTTATTTTTTGGTGTTCATCTAATTCTTCTTGGGTATTTGATATACAAATCCCAACTCTTTGCGAGAGTTTTAGGTATTCTACTCCTAATAGGAGGAATTTGTTATATCGCTAACAGCCTTACTTGGTTTCTGTTCCCGACTTTTGTGAAAATGATATATCCTGCGATTTTGATTCCTTGTTCAATAGGGGAATTGCTTTTTAGTATATGGCTTTTGATAAAAGGCGTCAGGACAAAAAAACAAGAACAACAATGACAATAGACCACTTCGACTTGACAAATATTTTCATACCCAGTTTTGCAATTAGTCATCGGACAACCTGGCAAGACAAAACAACGAACCGCTTACAGTGGTCAGTCTAACACAGATTGGATAATTTAATAATTTAATGAAATTTTTATTAAAAAATGAAACTATACCTATTTGCTATTTTGAATATATTTACATTAACATTATCTGCCCAAGAAAATGCTTCAATTGTACTTGATGAATATTTTAAAGCAATTGGTGGGCAAAATAATATTAACCGTGTGCAAAACATTTATTCATTTGCGAATTGCACAGGTCCTAACGGAGAATATCAAACTGAATTACATTCTGCAAAAGACTCAAAGACGATTTTCCGACAATTACGGGAAAATAAACCTGACTTTGTAGGTATAGTAAACGGTGATACTTATTGGGTAAAAGGTAAAGAAAATGTGATTTCCAACAAAAAATCGGCTTATGTTTGGCAATCACACGAAATTCAATGGATTGCTACTCATCTTACTGAAAGATTCCGTGAAATAAAATTTGATGGGAAAGAAGATTTCGCTGGCAAACAATCTGTAAAACTTTCAGCTATTGATGAATTGAACAAAACGGCTCAATTGTATTTTGATAAAAAAACAAATCTACTGCTTGGAATAATATTTTTCAATCCATATAGTGAAAAATCAGAAACTATTAGGCTAGAAATTAATGAATGGAGAAAAATTGGAAAATTGCTATTTCCATCAAAAGTCTCATTTAGTGATAATCAAGGTAATTTTGAATTAAGGTTTCATACCATAAAAATTAATCAGATTGACCTTTCTATTTTTGATATTCCAGGGAAAATCAAAGCTATCAAAAAATTAATGGAATTACACGAGTTGCAACGAACTGCACATTTCAATAGTGATGCCAAATTATTGGTATCAATCATGGCAGATGATTATATCGAAGTCATTAATGGTAAAGTTAATTCGCCTAAAAAAGAAGACCTTATCAAGCGATTTCAAAGATACTTTGATTCTGTAACATTTATCGAATGGGATGACATACAGCCACCCATTATTAAAGTTTCAGATGATGGAACATTGGCTTATGTGTTTGTAAACAAAAGAGTGAAATTAAAAACTAAAGAAAACAAAGAAGAACTAACAACATTCGCTTGGACAGCTACTTTTCAGAAAATAATTGATAATTGGCTAATGACAAGTATAACTTCAACTGTTGATAGATAGAGAATAAAAGTCATAACCAAAAGAAATATGAAAGAATACGAGCTAATACTTGGTAAAGCCCGAACCGCTATCATCGGTTATTCTATGACAGAGCATGCTAACAATAAACAGACAGGCAATGACGTTAAGAACAATTTTATTTTTTAGTATACTGACTATATTGACATCGTGCAACGGACAGACAAAATATAAAGCATCAAACGCTGACGATTTAAGCCAAAACATTGCACAAGGTGATACCGTAAATAAACTTGGCGACCATTTGTGGTATGTGTTTCAAGACAAAAATAACAACTATTGGTTTGGGAGTAATGGCGAAGGTGTGTATCGTTATGACGGAAAAACGATAGTCAATTTCACGACAAAAGATGGACTTGCAAGCGACACTATAAGACAAATTCAGGAAGACAAATTTGGCAATATATTTATTTCAACTTTCGGTGGTATCAACAAGTTTAACGGAAAGACTTTTACTACTTTGCAACCAATCAAAAGCAAAGAATGGAAATCAGAACCCAATGATTTATGGTTCTATATATTAGGAAAAAAGAATGAAGGTGTTTATCGTTATGACGGAAAAAATTTATATAATTTGGAGTTTCCTAAACATTATCTTCACAATGAAATTTATCAACGAGTGGTCAATTCATTTTTTAGTCCATATGAAGTATATTCCATTTATAAAGACAGAAAAGGAGCAATTTGGTTTGGCACTTCCGTTTTTGGAGCTTGTCGTTTTGATGGAGAAACAGTAAAATGGATGTACGAAGACGATTTGACCTATGTACCTAATGGCGGAACATTTGGCATTCGTTCCATTTTTGAAGACAAGGAAGGTAGTTTTTGGCTTTGTAACACTTGGCACAAGTATATTTTCGATTTTGAAAAGACAAGTAAAAGCGATAGACTTCAATATCAAAAGACCAACGGAATTGGAAACGCAAAAATATTTGGAGGTGACAAATACGTTTACTATTCATACATCATAGAGGACAATAACGGTAATATTTGGCTGGTCACTTGGGACAAGGGAGTTTATAAATATGACGGCAAGAACATCACAAATTATTCAGTTAAAGACGGCACGAAAGACGTTAATTTAGTTTCAATGTATAAGGATAATCAAGGTAATTTATGGCTTGGGACACCAGAAAATGGAGCATTTAAGTTTAACGGAAATACATTTGAAAAATATAAACCTTAATGACAGAAAAAGAGCAAACACTAACAGCAGTCTGGTAAAATGGCGGGTTCAGTGCTAAATTCTACGGCAATTCCTCAATTGAACTTTTGTGCAAAACTGAACATTTGTGCTTCGATTTCCGCCACTTCGCCAAGCTGCTAATCGATATGGGTTATGCCTGGGCGATCTGCTAACTTTGAACTGTATGCAAGAAATTTATTGACAAATCCTATATTTGAAACATGACAAAAATAAAATTCTGCTTTATCTTCTTTTTTCTATTTTACGTTGCTTATGCAAACGCACAGCAATCTCGTATTGACAGTTTAAAACAACAACTGACTACAGAAAAAGCAGACAGCATCAAACTGCAAATCTTATGGGAAATAAGCAACTTGTATGGATATGTAAGCAATGATTCAAAGGTGTATTATGCACAACAAGCTGTGTTGCTTAGCATGAAAAATAGAAACAGTTTATCTGTCGGCTCTGGAGCACAGTCATTATATATCCTTGCAAGTTCACTTTGGTGGGCAGGAAATTATCCCGATGCCAAAGAAACATATTTTAAAGCATTGCAATTAGCCGAACCACTTGCCGACACCATGTTTTTAGGATATATTTACAACGGTATAGCATCGGTAGAAAGGAATGCAGGCAATTACCGTGAGGCAATAAAATATTATACAAAAGCAGAAAATTTAACTAAGCATATTCCCGACAATGATGTGTTACTAGGAGCTTTGGTTGACAAAGGAAAATCCTATGAACAACTCGATATCCTGGATTCTGCATATACCTACGTTCAGGAATGTCTTGCTATGTATTTCAGAAAATTTCAAGGTAAAAATGTATTTGGTGGAGGACTTCAATCAGCAATGGGAATTATTTACTCCAAGATGGGAAAAGAACAATTGGCTGTTGAATTTTTTCGTCAATCAATCCAATTAAGTTCAGAGTTAAATGAATACCGCCTACTGGCACGTGGTTATTGCGAATATGCCGAACATTTTGACCGTTTCCATCAGAAGGATTCAGCTATTTACTACGCTACAAAAGGATTTTTGATTGACCAACAATTTAATTTACTGGTTCAGCAACTTCAAGCCAGCACCTTATTGACTAAACTTTACAAACAGGAAAATAAAATAGACAGTGCTTTCAAGTATCAGCAAATAATGATTGATACAAGAGAACGAGTTTTCAGCAATGAAAATATTACCCGTTTGCAAACACTTGAGTTTAATGAACAATTGCGGCAGCAAGAGCTAGAATCAGAAAAAGCAAAATCCGAAGAAGTACGAAAACAAAATATTCAGTATGCCTTGATTGCTATAGGACTTGTTACTATTATTATCTTGTTTCTATTGCTTAGCCGAAGTTTTATTACCAACACCAAACTGATTTCATTTTTTGGTGTGATTGCTTTGTTACTTGTTTTTGAATTTTTCAATCTATTATTACATCCATTCTTAGAAAATATTACGCATCACTCACCTATATTAATGTTGCTTGCGTTAGTTTGTATTGCAGCTTTGCTTGTACCATTGCACCACAAATTAGAAAAATGGATAACAGAAAAACTGGTTCAGAAAAACAAAGCGACAAGAATGGCAAATGCTAAAAAAACTATTGAGATATTAGAAGAAAAGATCATCGAAAAGAATGAAAGTAGCACGAACCCATAATTACAACTACAAGAAATTGGCGGTTCATTGGTTAAAAAAAGCTTTGTACTTTGCATCAAATTTAGTGCTAGCAGACAGATTTGTGTTCCGAAATTGCCAACATTTTAAACCCGCCAAACATTGGCGGCAAGTGAATGGTTACTTCTAAATTAAGGGAAGCATTTTAAATCATTAAGAAGAAAAATGGATAATATTATACAAGGTATTCGACAAGCTCATAAGGGAGATTTAAAATCACTGCAACAATTTCTTATTGAAAATAAGCTGAGACCTTCTATCGTAATTAATGAAAATTCATTATATTATTATACCCAAATTGATGGAAAAATGATTGGAACCATTGGTGCGGAATTCAATCAGCATTATGCGCTCATTAGAGCGGCTGGAATAGCACAAGAATGGCGTAAACAAGGTATTGCCCAAAATCTTTTCCAAAAATTAACCACCGAGTTAGAAAAGAAAGGTATTAAACATTTTTACTTATTCAGCCGCCAAGCTTCAGAATTCTGGACTAAAATGGGGTTTAAAAAATGCTCCATTCAAGAGGTCATTAACGTTTTATCCGACACACCCCAAGTGAAAGAATTTATTGCTGACAAAACGATTTGGACAGATGTGGCATGGTATAAATCAACAAAATCCCTTTAATAAAAAAATCTACTGCCAACAAGGGTTTTGCAATAGTGAGCAACCAGTGCAAATAGAAACATTTGGGAAATTAATAAACGCAGATACTGGCAAACAGTTTACAGCTACAAAAGCCCACCAATGCTGTGCCCAAAACCATTGAAGGCGAACTAAAAATAAATTGCACTTCTACTATAAATTACTAAATTTTTTTTAAAAAGTATTATACCAACCCTAGAATTAAGACAGCACCTCATTGAAATGATTCAGAAAACAGATAATGAAAATATTTTGCATTAAATAAATCGATTACTAGAAATTGAAGCAGAAAGCATTTATGAGCTAAATAAACATCAAATTAATACTATTAATGACGCACGTTTGCAATTCAAAAATGGTCTAATTATTGAAAACGTTCAGGCCAAAAAGAAATTAAAGAATGGCCAGGAAAGTAATTTGGTTCTTAAGAACTCAAAATGCTTGAAGGCAAATTTAAATATTGGATTAAACGAAACAATTTAAAATACATAGTAGATAACTAAATATTCCTTTTGTTGAAGTAGTTGAATTTAATTCAAAGTTTCCAAGTATTGGAAAGTTAACGAATGATCAAAGAGTAAGAATTAAAGTAGTTGACAATTACTTAATCAGCTATGAGAAAATAAAAGATTTGATATTTACTTTGACAATTTGGGATTCGAGGCAAAATCCAAATAAATTATAGAATATACTCTAAGAATTAGTCTCACTGCTAACAAGGAATAAACTCTACACCACCAGGCATCTGAAATCATTCACTTTTAATTTTTCCCGGTAATGAAATATTTAGTGCTATTTTTGGCTGCTAGTGGGTTGGCAGAGAAGCGTCTACGCCATACCTTTATAAACTATTTTAAGACGACACTCCGTCCAGGCAACCCCAAGACGAATTAACCAATAAATTAAAAAATTATGTTAGGAGTATTTTTATCAAAAAGCAAAAACAGTAAGACGCTTGGGTTCATTTTGGGGCATTGCGTTTTATTAATTTCAATAGGACTAATTCTTTCTCTAACCAATTGAACATAATGAAAAAGAAAAAATGGTGGAAAATCTTTAAGATAATTTGGTTTAGCCTTGTATTTATTTTCTTTATTTGGAATTGGACTACATTCCAATCTCACAATCTTCCCAAAGATACATTTTTAAACTCAGACATTGTTTCTGTAATTGAAACTGATGAACAAATCACTTTTAAATCTGACACTTCCAAAAACCAAATTGAGATTATTTTCTTTCAAGGTGGCTTAACTGACCCAAAAGCCTATGCACCACTTTGCAGAAAATTTGCAGATAATGGTCTTACCTGTCACTTAATAAAAATGAATTGGAGACTTCCACAATATGACTATCTTAAAGCATCTAAATTATTTGACCTGACAAAAGGAAACTTTGTTATTGGTGGACACTCACAAGGCGGGAAAATGGCTGCTCAATTGGTTTATGAAAATTCAAATGTATTTAAAGGATTATTCTTAATGGGTACTTCTCACCCACGAGATATTGATTTATCCGCCCAAAACATTCATTGTATAAAACTATATGCAGAAAATGATGGACTAGCAAATGTTGATGAAGTTGTGGCTAATAAAAACAAGTTGCCCAAGGACACGAAATTAGTTTTGATAAAAGGAGGCAATCATTCTCAATTTGGGTATTTAGGCAAGCTACTTATGGACAGTTCGGCCGACATTACATTAGAAGAACAGCAGCAACAAACATTTGACAACTTGATGAGCTTTATGAACGAAATAATAAATGGCTTATGACACTGGTTTGACAAAAGTGGCGGTTCAGTGCTCTGCATCAACATTTGTGGTAGAAATCGTCACCTTCGGTCGTTGTGCATCATGCAAAGAGAGTCCTTACTAACAATAACAGATATTAATTATGACTTTAAACAAATTATTACTTCTTTGCTTTTTGACAATTTTCATTTGCTGCAACGGACAGGAAAAAGCTAGCAAAGTTAAAGAACATAATACCTCCAAACCAAGTCCCAAAGTGATCAGAAACTTTAAGGCAATTGGTATGACTCCTGATTTTGACACGACATTGGTCAGTCAGTATATCCGAAGTATTTTCCAGGATTCGAAAGGAAATTTATGGTTTGGCACCTTTGAAGGTATAGTTAGGTATGATGTAAAAACACTGACCTATTTTTCCTATCCTGAGGGTTTAATTTCTCAAAGTGTATTTGCAATTAATGAAGATAAAAATGGCAATCTTTGGATTGGGACTGACCAAGGAGTTTATAAATATGATGGAAAAGTTTTTAGAAATTATAATCAAAAAGATGGATTGAACCATATTGATATAAGTAGAAAAGGAATCCTTGTTGACAAATCTGGTTCTATTTGGGTCGGAACACATGGCGGCGTTTATCAATATGACCCTTCTGCCGATAGCAAAGGCAATAAAAGTTTTTCATTATTTCAACAACTACCGTCTATCAATAATGCTGGCATCATGGAAGACAAAACTGGCAACATTTGGTTTGCGTCCTCTAACAATGGTGTTTTTCGATATGATGGCAAAACGATAATCAATATCGCTGAAAAGGAAGAATTAGGGGAAAACTATGCAGGAGGCATAGCACAAGATAATGCTGGAAATATGTGGTTTACTATGAAAAAAGGCATTTGTAAATATGATGGGAAAACTTTTACAGAATACACTGCAAAAGATGGATTAGGTGGAACAGAAATATGGGGTATAATTATCGAAAAGTCGGGTATAATTTGGGTTACTGCAAGAGGCAGTACTACTAGATTTGACCCTTCGATTCCCTTAGCTAATCCAAATGCGTTTAAAGTGTTTACATCTGCAGATGGTTTTACTTGTTGTGTTCAAAGTATGTTTCAAGACCAATCGGGTCAAATGTGGTGGGGTACTGGACAAGGACTCTACCGGTTTGATGGTAAACGCTTTTATCAAGTAAAACAAAATGGACCTTGGTAGGATTAATAAAAATAGATAACTCAATTGATTTGAAATAAAGTATACAAAAAAGTACAAACACTCAACATCGTATTGGTAATAATGGGGCAGCTAGTTGCAAACTGAACATTTGTATTTCTATTAAGTATATGTGGAAATTTTAGGCTGACATTTTTCAAATACCTCATCATCGCCAATTGGTAACCGTGTTAGCGGTCAAGCTAAAACAACGAAAACAAATAAATTGACATAAATGACAATAAGAGAAGCTAAAATAAACGACATAAAGCAAATTCAAATCATTAGAAATTCTGTAAAAGAAAACACATTGTCAAATCCAAATATAGTTACGGACAAAGATTATGAAGAATTTATTACTTTAAGAGGTAAAGGTTGGGTCTGTGAAATTGACAATAAAATTGTTGGTTTTGCTATAGCCGACCTCAAAGAGAATAATATTTGGGCTTTATTTATAGACCCGTTATTTGAAAAAATAGGTATTGGCCAAAAATTACACAACATTATGCTGGACTGGTATTTCGCACAGACTAATACAACAGTATGGTTAGGAACTGCATTTAATACAAGAGCTGAACAATTTTACAGAAAGGCGGGATGGAAAGAGGTTGGCAATCATGGGACAAAAGAAATCAAATTTGAAATGACATGTAACGACTGGACAAAAGTCAGAATTGCTAACATCAAATAAAATTAAAAGGATGAACTCGGCATGCCTCGGCGCGACATTAAGGATCACTGAAGTGCGCTTTATTTTGTACCTTGCTAATAAACATTTATCTTTAAATAAACTTTTGTGGGTATAGGCATAGGAAGCTTCGAAAGGACGCCAAGGTCTATTTATAAAACGTTTGCAGTAAATAATGGAATAACAAATGAAAAATATTCGAACCGAAATTTTAATTAACAGAGACATTACTAATGTATGGGATGTTTTGATGAATTTTGAAAGCTACCCTAAATGGAATCCATTTATCAGATCAATAAGTGGAGAACCAAAATTAGGCAACAGGTTGATTGTAATTATAAACCCTCCAGGCGGAAAAGGAATGACTTTTAAACCCAAAATTTTGACTCTTGAACCGAATAAGGAATTTAGATGGAAAGGTAAACTTGGTATCAATGGCATTTTTGACGGAGAACATTATTTCATTTTGGAATACCTGGATAAAAACAAAACTAAATTCATACACGGTGAAAAATTCAGTGGGATTTTAGTTTATTTTGCAGGAAAAATGCTGGATAAAACCGAAAAAGGATTTCAGATTATGAATGAATCGATAAAAAATGAATGTGAAATAAAATAACTACTGCTTACAAAGTGCAAGCTCCATGATTGCCGTCAGTGCTTACATCAAATTGTCTGAAATAGATGAAAAATCCCGAAGTTAGAATCAATAAATATTAAACTAATAATTAAATAAAAATGAAATCTATAACATTAAAATCAACTGGTGAAACAATCACCTTTGTAAAGACAGGTAAAGACACAGAAGGTGCTTTTACAGAAATTATCTGCACCATACCAGCTGGACAAGAGGGTCCACCGCCACATATTCATCCTTTGCAGGATGAAATATTTGAAGTTATTGAAGGTAAACTTGAACTTATGGCTAAAGGCAAGAAAATTGTTCTTGAAGTAGGACAAAGTTTTAATGTTACATCAAAGATGGCACACAGTTTTTCAAATCCGTTTGACAGAGAGGCAAAGTTTAGAGCGACATACAAACCTGCACTTGACATTGACTATATGTTAGTACAAGGGTTTGATTCATTAAACAGTCAATCTAATCCCAACAAACCGAGTTTGCAGATGATAGTTGATTTTGACTTTATACTTAAACAAATTCACGGACAATATAAGTTTGCTGGTGCACCCGGCATTATATTTACGATTTTTGCAGCAATCGGAAGATTATTTACCAAACCAAAAGTGAAGTCGCTTAAAGACCACATTGCTTCGTTCTAAAATAGTGAATGTATTATTCATACAACTTTATGAAGAACAGAATAATTCAGAATGCATTGACAGATTAGCATGAACGCATAATAGCAGGCTTATGAAATTGGCGGTTCAGTTACTAAATGATCATTTTTGTTTCGTGTTAAGTGCAGTGCTAGAAGATAGTTTTTTAGCTATTAAATCGCCGACTTTTTAAACCAACAAAATGTTATCAGCGAGCTCAATTAAACTGTAAGTATTTTGTATCTTCAATTTAAATAAAAAGTATTTATAAAACGAGATAAAGTAATCGAATCAACCAAAGAAATCCCACAAGAATTTGAATTAGAAACACTTATCGAAAGACATATTTTTATTGAAAAAGTTGAAAAAGGTTTAAAACAAACAGATGATGGAAAAACTATTTCTCATGAGCAAGTAGAAGAAATAGCCAACAAATGGCAAAAATTGTTTGGACTGAATCAGCCCTACAAGTTCTAAAAATCAATTATAATTATATTGTACAAGATTCATCTTCCTACACAAATAGATATACTGAAAACTTTAGTCTAGATTAAAGCAATTTGAAACTTTTCAAGATCAGGTAAAATTTTCCCAGAATTTGGAATAGAAAACATCAGAGAACTAATTGAAGGAAATTTTAGAATAGTATATCGAGTAAATACAGAAGTTATTAATATTCTAAGAGCTCAATATTCTGCCATGCTTTTAAGCGACATCTAAAATAATAGCTGTTTACATGGCATAGACTCTACACTGCCTTAAATCAATAATCATTCACCTTTATTTTTTTACAGTAATAACAATAAAATTTTCTAATTTTGGTTATCAATTTTTTGACGGTACAGCGCTTTTGCCCAACCGTTATAGCGAATTTTATAGATGGCAAAAAAACCTTTATTAGACTACTTCGAAAATCATCTTCCGCTAAATGAAGAAGAAAAATCTATTGTCGAAAATGTTTTTAAAGAGCGTAGCATAAAACGGAGGCAGTTTATCCTTCAGGATGGCGATATATGCAAACACAATACATTCATCGTAGAAGGTTGCTTCCGGATGTATTTGGTTGACAACAAAGGTAAAGAACACAATTTGCTGTTTGCTGTTGAGAATTGGTGGATTGGAGACATTGGCAGCTTCTATTCAAATAAACCAAGCAGGCTTTATATTGAAGCTTTGGAGAACTCCGTTATTCTTCAAGTTAAAAAAGAAGACCAGCTGAAATTGTTTGTTGACTACCCGAAATTTAACCGAATTTTCAGGGTTCTTGCCGAAAATGCTGTAGTAAGCCTTCAGAACAGAATACTTCAAAACATCAGTTCTACAGCTGAGGAGCGCTATCTGGAATTCCTCCAGCGTTATCCTCATTTCTTTAATCGAATTTCAAATGTCCAAATCGCATCTTATCTAGGTGTAACTCCTGAATTCCTGAGCACTATCCGTAAGAGAATCGCTAAATCTTAATCTACATTAAGGTTTTTTCTTAATCTTCCTTATAGGCGCATGCAGTTAAATCCCTTCATCTTTGTACCATTGTTAATTATTAAAATAAAACTAAATGGAAAAGAAAATAATTGCTGTTGTTGGAGCAACCGGTTTGCAGGGAAAAGGAGTAGTAAATGCCTTAGTCAAAGAAGGTTCTTTTAAAGTGAGGGCTATTACGCGAAACCCAGATAAATATAAAGGTAATGCAGATGAAATGGTGCAGGGAGATTTAACTAGCCTTGAATCATTAACGAAAGCCTTTAAAGATGCGTACGGTGTATTTGTGGTAACCAATTTTTGGGAAGGAGCAGATGAGATGGCACAAGGAAAGCTAGCCGTAGAAGCCGCAAAAAATGCTGCTGTAAAACATTTTGTATGGTCTACTTTACCAAACGTAGAAGAGATAAGTAACGTTAAATATGATGTTCCTCATTTTACGGGGAAAGCAAAAGTTGATGAGTTAGTTAAAAATGCTGGTTTCGCCAATTACACATTTGTTCAGCCACCTTTTTATTTTCAAAATTTAACGGGGCAATTAGCGGCACAGCAACAACCAGACGGTTCTATGGGCTGGACATTGCCCATTGATCCTGCCAAGAAAGTAATTCATATGGCAGATATCAATGATCTGGGTAAGGTCGTGGCGGGAGCGTTTTTAAATCCAAGAAAAGTTGGTAAAGGAAGCTATTTGTCACTGGCTACTGAAATAAATAGTTTCAATGATGTTTTAGAAGTATTCAAAGCAAACGGTAGGCAATACACTTTTAACCAAGTCCCAGCAGAGGTATTTTCAAGCTTTTTTGAAGGCGCAGGGGAGATTGCGCAAATGCTCGCCTACTTTGAAGCTCACACCTACATGGGGCCCAATTCGGACCCGCAAATTGAAATGGCTAAAGAAATTTCAACAGAACCTTTTACATCTTTGAATGAATGGATTAAACAAAATATAAATTAATATGAAAAAAATAATAATAGTTTTATTTGCCATTACTCTAATGGCTTCCTGCAACACAAAAGGCAATCAAGCATCAAATAATAATTCAAAAGTTAAAACAGAAATTATGGAAAAACAAGAAAAACAAAAAAATAGAAACGCTCCTTAGTACTTATGAAAAATCATTAAACACGTCTGATGCCAAATTAGCTCAATCTCTTTACACAAAGGATGGAATTTTCATGCCAACAGAAGCACCATCCGGCATTGGGTCGGAAGGCATTTTAAAATCATACGAGTATGTCTTTTCCCAGATACAACTCAACATTAAGTTCTTCATTGAAGAAATTCAGGTAGACGAAAACATGGCATTTGCAGTAACAAGCTCAAAGGGAACTACTCTGATTCGTGCTACAGAAGTCACTATACCTGAAGCGAATAGAGAACTATTTGTTTTTGAAAAAGTAAATGACGAATGGAAAATTGCCAGATACATGTTTAACAAAACTGAACCAAAAAAATAAATAACTTGATATAATTCGGGTTTTGCGTCAACTAGGGTCAACTGCACACATGGAGCTATTTGCATTTATATCTAGTTTAATGTAGATTGACAGCTTTGTGCTCCTATGCCCACCCGGACGTAAAACCCGAAAACGTTATGTGCAAAATTTAAAATCAGGACCTTAGATGAGAATGGTGCACATAGTTCTATTAATAATTATAGTATTTATTTTTGCAGGACTTTTTGAGTGGTCTTCTCTGTCTAATTTATCTTTCATTTAAAAGTCGATTAAAGAAATCAAGTAAACACAAATACAAATTAAACTTTCAAAATAAAAAGATATTTGCTATTTAGCATTGTTTATTTGGTACACCGATTAATTGTTTCAAGGATAACAGGAATTCAAGCAAATTCAAAAATAAATTTATATCGAATAAAAACTACCCACTAAATCCAAAATGGCTAAATTTGATTATGAATATATAGGGTATGACTATCGTATATTCTATCTCTCTACCTTTGAAATTAACACTATGCCAGATTTAATAAAAGGTATTGCAGCAACCTAGCCTTGCAACTCGAAAGTAAATCTTAATTCAATCCTTTTTTAAAAATATTTATAATGATTATCTACGAATAAGTTACTTGGTGAAAATTAAATTAAATGGCAATCTTTTTAACTCAAAAGATGAGCATATATACCTTTTTATTGAAAATGACACATTGACAAATCTTTTAAATTACTATGAGTTTGTAGACTAAAAATGCAACACATAACAGGCAACCAACATAATACTGCTGCCAACTTTATGTTTTACTCAAAATTATTTATTGTTTTTAATAAATAATTTTTTACTTTTAGCTAACATTCCTTTGGCGATGCAGGGTGTAATGCCAAAACATTAGCGGTTTTATCATAACTATATTGCAAATTTTAAGCTAATTGACATAAAATATATATAGATTTACTCGCAATGACAACAACAATAATTATATCATTTTGCATTCTTCTTCTCATTGCCTATGTGTTTGACCTAACATCTTCCAAAACGAAAATTCCTTCTGTTATTCTTCTATTACTTTTAGGGTGGACCGTAAGACAACTTACTGTATTGCTTGACGCTCAACTTCCTGATTTTTCCCCCATTCTTCCTGTTTTAGGAACTATCGGACTTATTCTTATAGTGCTTGAAGGCTCCCTAGAACTTGAGCTCAATAAATCTAAGTTTGGACTAATTAAAAAATCATTTCTCGGTGCATTTATTCCAATGATTGCGATGGCATTTTTGCTTGCTTTTGCATTTAGGTATTTTGGCAATTTTGGACTAAAAGACTGTCTGACTAATGCAATTCCGTTTTGTGTAATAAGTAGTGCTATTGCAATTCCAAGTGTTAGAAATCTTTCATCTCACAACAAAGAGTTTGTAATTTATGAAAGTAGTTTGTCCGACATATTGGGCGTTCTCATTTTCAACTTCCTTGCACTAAACGAAACTATTGATAGATTTTCATTTGAGAATTTTGGCTTACAGCTTCTCATTATCATTTTCGTTTCTTTCATAGCAACCATTGGACTTTCGTTCCTATTAAGCAAAATTGAACACCATATAAAGTTTGTTCCAATCATTCTACTTGTGGTATTGATTTATGCAGTTTCAAAATTCTATCATCTTCCTGGACTGATTTTCATTTTGATTTTTGGTTTATCAATCGGTAATCTAGACGAGTTGAAACGATTTAAGTGGATAGAGAAATTCAAACCGGACGAGTTAAATACTGAGGTAATCAAATTCAAAGAGTTGACCATTGAAGGGGCATTTTTGATAAGAGCATTATTCTTTTTGTTGTTTGGCTATTTAATTGAAACCAGTGAAGTGTTGAACGCTGATACATTTATTTGGGCTTTAGCAATTGTATTTTTAATCTTCACTTTCCGGACTATACAACTCAAACTTTCTAATCTTCCTTTACAACCATTATTGTTTGTTGCTCCGAGAGGACTAATTACCATTTTACTATTTCTTTCCATAGAACCGACACATACTATTTCGCTGGTAAATCAGTCGCTTATTATTCAGGTAATCATTCTGACAGCATTAATGATGATGTTTGGATTAATGGCTAATAAACCTCAAACTAATAATTAAAAACAGTAATGACTTTTCTTCTGAATATTAAAAACACAAACCGCTAACAGAAGGTTACATAAAATGGAGGTCAAATGCATAAATGAACTTTGGTGTTTCGTATATTGTGCAATATTGGAAGCACATATTCTACTCCGTAAATGCCAGCATTTTAAACTCGAATAACGCTTGCCGCAACAATATGATGACAGTAAAACAGACCATATTAGTATTGGCTTTATTATCCTTCGGACTAACAGACTGTAAACATAAACAGACGACTGAAATTCGCAATGAATTTAAAAAGTATTATGACCAGTTTAATGTTGAAGGTTCTTTAGTGCTTTACGACCCACAATCAGACAAGTTTGTTTTTTACAACCAAGATCAATCCGAACAGATTTTTTCACCTGCCTCTACATTTAAAATTTGTAATTCACTTATCGGACTGGAGACAGGTGTGATTAAAGACGAACACTTTGTAATTCAATGGGATAGTGTAGTAAGAAATCCAGTATGGGATACAGATCACGACTTGATGACAGCATTTGCCAACTCTACCGTTTGGTATTATCAAGAGCTTGCAAGACGTGTTGGTGGTGAAAAAATAAAGTACTGGCTTGACAAAGTTAACTATGGCAATGCTGACACCTCTGGTGGTATTGACCAGTTTTGGTTAACAGGTGGACTGCGAATTACACCGAAACAACAAATTAACTTTCTCCAACGTCTTCATGATAATCAACTTCCCTTTTCCAAGCGTTCGGTTGATATTGTTAAAAACATAATGATTACAAAAGATACATTAGATTACATTATAAGAGGCAAAACTGGTTGGGGTGGACATGGCAACAAAGACGTTGGTTGGTATGTCGGCTATGTAGAAACGAAGGACAATGTTTATTATTTCACTAATTGTATTCAAATAGAAAGCGAAAAATTAAATGATATTAATCATGCAATTAGTTTTGACAACGCAAGGACAGAAATTGTTTATAAAGTTCTTGACAGCCTCAAATTGTTAGGAAAATGAGAATAGCTACTATGAACGTAGGTTTGGAAACTTGGAGGTCTTGTGCCTCTCAGACACGTTTATAGCAATTCAAACACTGGTTCTCAGCATTAACATTTGTAGTGAAAATAGCCAACTTCGCTAAACTCAAAAAAGCTAGCTGCAATACCAACAAATAAAAAAATAACCATATTTTTTTATTTTCGTTATCAATACTCCAATGATTAATCCAATCAATCAAGGCAGTATAATTCTCTCTGAGCTTTCCAAAAAACTTGATGGCAATGTTGTCGATAATTAAATATGAGCAAATTAAAGATTTCATGCCAGGTAATTTAATATACTCAATTGAAACAGGTAATACAGTTTCCAAAAATACAATCTTTAAAGAATTAAAGTATAAATGATGCTTGAGTACAATAACTCTTTTGGAAAAGGACTTGATAAAATGAAAGGCTATTCGTAACTCCTTAAAGTTAAGCAAATAATTTTTAATCTAAATAAATCCTTAATCACTGTGATAAATAAAAAATACTCAAAACTCGTTGGATATAATGTGTAAATCAGAATTACAATAATGGAATAAAGATTAGGATTGGTGAAGATTGATGAAAATAAAATAAGTCTAGCCACCTTAGCTAACAGATATGATATTTATAATGAATTTCTCAATAAAAAGAGCACTCAATTAACAAAGTTTAGACTATACCCCGCTCATCATCAAAAATCAATCATTTTTATTCTTTTTGGAAATAAAAAACTTATTTCATAGATTTGACTTATAATGTTTTGAAGATGTAGCGTTTACTGACAAATCGTTATGCGAATTGATTTGGCATGCTGCATAGTCCAAACTGTGATGCAAGAAATAAGCAATGAAAATTAAACTTTACTATAATAAATGTTCAAAATAACAATAAACTCAACTGCACTTTATGTAATCGCATTCCTTGTTACTACTATATTGCATGAATCTTTTCATACTTTATTTGGAGTTTTATTCGATAGCCATCCTGTATTACATCATAATTACGTTGAACACCTAAATGAAGAGGCCCTAACTACTACTCAGCAAACTATAATAGCCCTTGCCGGACCATTTATGAGTTTGGTGCAGGGAATAATTGCAGCAATAATCTTTTTCAAACTAGGAAAATCTGATTTGTTTCGGTTGTTTATTGCATGGACTTCTGTTCTTGGTTTTAACAATTTTCTTGGTTATGTAATAACCGGTCCGTTATTTAAGGTTGGCGACATAGGTAGGGTATATTATTTGCTTGATAATCCGCTTTATCTGCAAATAACATTTGCATTGCTTGCTGCTGTAGTTTTGGTGAAATTCACCTTGATGATGAGCAAACCATTTCTTGGATTCGCGACACGGAAAGAATGGATAGCGGATGGACAATCCAGAAAACTATTTCTGTTTCATATTATCATTCTGCCATGGATTTTTGGTTCCCTCATAATGACTGTCCTGTATCTTCCTATAATTGCAATCATGAGCATTATTTATCCTGTAATGAGTGGTTTTGTTTTTATTGGCCCGTGGCAATACGGTAATAAAATTACAGATGTTGATCTATCTGAAAGCAGAGAAATCGAGAACTTAAGTTTTAAATATATTTCAGTTTTGATTTTAATTGCTATGATCTTTAAATTTGTTTTACAGCCAGGAATTAAATTCATGTAAATGCCAACAGATATAACAAAAAAACTAAAAATGAATAAATTAATTTTAATTGCATTTGCAGTTTCAATTTTGAGAGCTGGAAATGCACAAGAAACAGAAATTGGAAACAAACTAATCTTAGGGGGTTCGATAAATTTTATTACTCAAAAAAATCTTTATCCACTTTCCAGTCTATCCATCAATTTCGGGACAGGAGGTATTTATTCTAATAGTACAAATGATACAAAGAATACAAGCTTAGCTATTACTCCTTATTTTGGTAAAGAAATTAATCCAAACTTAATAGCTGGATTAAGACTTAATTATAGAATAGGAAGATATAAGGCAGAAGATATATACTTATTTGGGCAATCAAATCCCATAGAACTTGTAAGAAACTCAAATCAATTTGGAATTGGAATATTTACAAGACATATTATAAATCCAAACAATAAATTGTGTTTTTTCATCCAACCTTACATAGAATATAATCTATTGAATGAAGAAGAAATCCAAGACTCAAATGTCACCCAAAAGGAAATAGTAAATTATTTTGAACTAGGTGCAGGATTAGGAATATCGTATAATATTAACAGCAAGCTTAGAGCAACCTTGACAACAGGTGGACTAAATTACGTTAATGGAAAATGGGAAATCAAAGACACCGATACCAAAAAAAAACTTTAGCTCGCTTGTATATAAAAATTATGCGCTAAAAAACTTGCTCTCGAATTAACAGAATTTGGATACACCACTCTGCGTTACGACAAAAGGGGTGTAAGAGAAAACTCAGCAAATTCTGTAACTTATGAAACCTTACTTTTTGAAGATTATGTTATTGATGCATCAAACTGGATTTCTAAAAATAGGAAATTAAAAAGTTTGCCATCCCTATTCTAATAATTCAAGGAAGTACTGATTTACAGATCACAGGTCAGGGTGCCACCGAGATGACCTATAACTCAGATTTTGCCTTTTTAAAAGTAATTGAAGGTATGAATCATGTGTTAAGAAAAAGCCCCTCCGGTGCTACTGAAAATATGGCAACTTACAACAACAGTGAATTGCCTCTTCATCCTGAATTGATTAAAGAACTAATGACTTTTTGAACAAATAGAAAATACCCTTAAACCTCTACACAACATCATAGCGACTGCCCAATAACGACACTTTAAACACTAAGCCGACAGACAATGAAACTAAACATATTTCTATCTTTAAGCATCCTGACAACGTTGGTTTCCTGTAGCGGACAAAACTCTTCACGTACTATAGACATGCCACCCTCCTTGACAATTGGCGATACTGTAAACAAACTTGGAAATAATATCATGAGTATTTATCAGGACACGAAAAATAATTACTGGTTTGGCAGCTGGGAGGACGGCTTGTATCGGTATGACGGAAAAACAATCCTTCATTTTACATCCACAAGCAGCTTGCCTGACAACAGAATTGAAGATATAAAAGAAGACAAATCGGGAAATATTTATTTCAATACAAGCAGAGGTATCAGCAAATTTGACGGATATAATTTTACCACCTTGACCCTTGTAAATTCAGACAATCAATGGAAATTAGAACCCGATGACCTGTGGTTCAAATCCGCACAGTTTAAAGATGAGGTTTTTCGGTATGACGGCAAATTTTTATATAAACTGCAACTACCGAAACACCCAAACTATTCCAATCCCTATGCTGTGTATTGTATTTATAAAGATAGTAAAGGCAACGTATGGTTTGGCACAAATCCATTGGGTGTTTTTCGTTATAATGGAAAATCAATAGACTGGATTTCTGAAGAAGATGTTACCGAACTACACGACGGTCCTGCTAATGGAGTTCGCTCAATCATTGAAGATAAGGACGAATATTTCTGGTTCAACTCAGCGTATCGCTATAATATATACGGCAAAAGCAACAAACAAAAACTTAAGTTTTATGATAGGGAAAAAATATCGGGAATTTAGATGGAAACCCGGACAGCGATTTTTGGGAGTATTTATCTATAGCACGAGACAAAAACAATGATTTGTGGATTGCTACTTATGCCAATGGCGTTTGGCGATACGATGGAAATAAAACCAGCTATTATCCAGTTCAGGATGAAGGAAAAGATATCACCTTATTCAGTATTTATAAAGACAAACATGATGAATTATGGCTTGGCACACACAAGAACGGAGTATATAAGTTTAATGGGAGTACTTTTGAACGATTCAAACCATGACAGCTAATAAAAGAGCGGTCGTAAAAATAAACAAGGACGCTTATGTTAGCCAAAGCAGAAAGCCAAATCAAGTTAGCAGTGCATAAATGTTCTTGTTAATACTCAAGTTGGCTAAAAACCGTTAAAAATCTATTTTTCAGACAATTGCCATTTGTATTAAAACTGTTTCCTTACTTATAAAACCATTAGAAACGAATCAACAATCGGTCCAAGTTCAGACTATAACATCCCAAGATCAAGCAATATAATTGAATGACAAAAATGAATTCCACAACTTTCCCAATTTTGAAAACCGAAAGATTAACACTCAGACAATTATCAATTGACGACAAACTGGATATTTTTGCTTTGCTTTCTGATCCAGGAGTAAACAAATATCTTAACAGACAACCCTGTCATACAGTCGAAGATGCTATAATTTTTATCAACAAGGTCAATGATAATATAGAAAAAAACGGTACTTATTATTGGGCGATTACCTTGACGGATTCAAAAACCCTTTTAGGAACAATTTGCCTATTTGACTTTTCAAGCGAAAAATCTAGTTGTGAAATCGGATACGAACTAATGACGAAATTTCAAGGAAATGGATACATGAAGGAAGCATTAAAAAAAGTAATTGACTACGTGTTTCAGACTTTAAAGGTCAAAAAAATACTTGCCTTTACACATTGCGAGAATCAGAATTCTACAAGCCTTCTTATGAAATTAAATTTTGTAAAATCTATTATACCAGACAAGGAAAATCCCAGTTTAAATATGTTCACTTTGACACATATTGATAGTCAACAAGAAATCAAAACCAATTAATTGCATAAGTCCGAAACAATAAAATTGGTCTTGCGAAAATGGGGCCTATGTACTAAATTTGAGCATCGGAAATATATTAATTATTGATACTAAGTTAAGAATTTGTGATTTTAAATCCCTGGTTTTACCAAACGCAAAAATGGTAATTGTAAATCGACACTACTAAATTGAGGTTATTTCAAAAATAATAAAATAAATAAAAATATTTAAACCAACTTTGACAAACGATCCAAACATTACATATTAAACAGACAGTATGAGTAAAATTATCTTTGACAGCGGAATATCACTTGACGGTTTTTTCGCGGGAGAGAACAGAAGCCCTAAAAATCCAATGGGTGGAGTTTCAGGACAAATCCACTCGTGGATGTTTAATCAAAAAGCGTTTTGGGAATACCTTGGGTTTGAAGGAGGAAAAGAAGACGGTGCAGACGGAAAATACATTAAAGAAACGATTGCAAGAACAGGTGCATTCATAATGGGTAAACGAATGTTTGAAGAAGGCGAGGAGGTTTGGCCAAATGACCTATACAAGGCTGACGTATTTGTATTAACTCACGAAATACGTGAACCATGGGTACAGGAAGGAACGACAATATTTTACTTTATAAACGATGGAATAGATAGTGCTTTGGACAAAGCAAGACAATCGGCAAAAGGCAAGGACATTAGAATACAAGGAGGTGCAAATACAATCCAACAGTTTTTGAATGCCGGACTAATTGACGAGTTTTTTATTCATATTGCACCCGTTTTTTTAGGTAGCGGTATTCGTCTTTTTGATGGCATTGACAAAGACAAATACGACTTACAAATTACAGAAGTCATACCATCCGACTTGACAACTCATTTAAGATACAAATTGACCAAAAAATAAATTAAAAACGAACCAATAACAGCTACTTAGCAAAATGGCAGAATTAGTGCTAGATTCAACAAAAGTTTTTTGATTGAGCTCTTATACAAAATTGAACAATTGTACTTTGATTTCAACCAATTCGTCAAACTTTCAACCGCTTATTACCATGCAACTGAATAGTCCAATAACTCGCTTAACTAAAAACTATGGTACACAAAACAGACGAAGAACATTTAGATAATCAATCGGAAAATCCACTTAAAGAAATTACTCCTACTGTAAACACCGCAGCTATTAACCCAATACAAGGAACTGAATCTATGGAAGTACATCACCATGCTCATCACAAAGAAAATAAAAATTGGAAATCATATTTCTGGGAATTTCTCATGTTGTTCCTGGCTGTATTTTGTGGATTTCTCGCAGAATATCAGTTGGAACATAAAATAGAACGAGACAGAGCTAAAGAATTGGCCAAGAGCTTTTATTACGAACTAAAGAATGACTCAATAACAGCAGATCTGAAAGTGCAAAACAGATTAAAGCAAGAAGCAGCATTAAAATATATGATAAAATATTTCCAGGACAGTAGTCTTACCAATGTTCCAAAAGAATTTGCTCTCAATTTTGAATACGGAATAAGTTTTCGTTCCCCATCGATTTTTGAACCTCGTACCATCATGTTGGAGCAACTCAGGAATTCCGGTTCGTTACGATATTTCAAAAATGAAGAATTTCAGACACTGACCGGAGAGTTATCTGTTGCAATAAAAAATGTTTACGATAGACAAGAACTGGAAGATAAAACCAGAATGGAATATATAACACCATTAATAGTTCAACTGTATGATTATAAATTTGATACTGAAATGAAAAAGATGATAAAACCGTTTTTGAGGGTGTCATGAATTATGAAAAAAGTAATGAAATCGTTCCCTTCCACATAAATGAACCAGATAAAATTGATAGAAATAAAATAGTAAGAAGTTTATCCTATTTTGTTGGAAACAATCTTACTTCGACGCGGCAAACGCATATCAAAAAATATATGGAAGTCAATACCAGATTACTCCAGATATTGAGATCCGAATTTCAACTAAATTGAAATTAAACGCTCGGACATGCAATTTGTGTTTTCTAATATGAAGGAAGCATTACAAAATTGTAAACTTGAAATTTCAATAAACTTTAGTATTAAATATGAACATGAGTGCATTGAAATCCCCACTTCGCCAAGCTGCAATACCCTTCAATCAATTTCATATCTGCGCGTGAGAACAATCGCACTACTATTAAGCTGCATTTATTATTCATTAGATATTTATGGACAAGTTGAATTAGTTTCAAATAATGCTAATCTAATTAACCCGCCCTATTTAAAAGATTACTTGAATAAACCTGCCCTAAATTCCAGGTTAATCGGATTAGGGGAGGCAACTCATGGGACGAAGGAGTTTACTGAGATAAAATCAGATATTGTAAAGATTCTGGTTCTCCAATATGGTTACAAAAATTTTATACTAGAAGCCGGATATATAGATTGCATTAAAATAAATGAATTCATACAAAACAAAAATGACGATTCGCTAAATTTATTTAAAGGATTACCATGGCCATGGGCCACAACCGAATTTTACGATTTAATTAAATGGATGCGGCAATATAATATCCATTCAACCAAGGATGAATACATACATTTCTATGGATCCGATGTAGGAAATCATGCGTCAGTTAGATTTTACAAGAATCAATTTGCAAACCCAACTACCAATCTATTTATTGAAAATTTAATAAAAATCTATGCTGATACACTTAAAACTCCAAACCAGAAAATAGCTATGCTTAAGGTACAAAGCAAGGCATTCCCCAAATTACCGAACTTTACAGATTCAATGAAAATGAAAAATATTCTGGAATCCTTGCATTTTCTTTTACTCCGAGGCGGAGAAAGATATAAGTTCAGAGAAATTACCTTTGCAGATTTAACCATTGCAATCATAGATCACTTGTCATCCAAAGAGAAGTTTATCCTATGGGCACATAATACGCATATTGCTAAATTTAGTGATTCTCGCAAAACAGTAGCTTACTTTTTAAACAAACGCTATTCAGCACATTATACCAATTTTATATTTGAATTCAATAAAGGAGGTTTTAGAGCTGTTGATACTGATTCAAATCGGTATCAAAACAATATATTCAAGTTCACAAATTTTAATGTTAATTCCGACTTTAACAAAATTGGTTCAAGAATAATTCCCGATTCATTAAATTATATGATCCTTGATGTTAAATCTCCATTTAACAAGAATCTTGTTCCAAAATATTTTTATATAAATTCAATTGGTGCTGTTTATAGCAAGGATTTAGCAAAAAAGAAGCCAGCATTATATAGAGAAAAGATTTATCGCAATAAATCATGTGATTATTTAATTGTAGTAAATCAAACAAATGCCTCCAGCAATTATTTTGAATAATATATATGAAATAGTCAAATGAAATCATTATTATTAATTTAGGTTTTGTAATTTTGAAACGCTATTCAGAGAAATTTTAATTCGGAAAAGTAATCTGCCAGAGCAACTACATGAAATTGGAGGTTTAGTGTTTAAATGATGTATTGTGCAAAATATCAAGTTCTGTGCTGGCAATCAGTTTTCGTCTTTGAACTCGCCAACAATTTAAATTTTAAAACCCTTTGTAGTCAGTGTAAAACAACAATATAAACTGTCGAAATTTTTAAATCAAAGAAATAGATATTATAATTAATGGCGAACTACTTAATCATCGGTGCTTCTTCGGGAATAGGAAAAAAATTGGCTGATCAATTAGCCGAATCAGGTCATGATATATATGGCACTTTCTATAAAAATGAAATATATTCTGATAACCCTAACATTAGATTTTATCCATTAAATGTTTTAGATGAAAACCTTGTATTTGATTTTTTACCGGAATCCTTAAACGGTGTCATCTACTGTCCAGGAAGCATTAACCTGCGACCCTTTGAAAGAATTAAGCCAATAGATTTTACCGCTGATTATCAATTGCAGGTTATTGGAGCAATAAAAACAATACAAGCTATAGCTCCAAAACTAAAACTTTCAGAAAATGCATCCATTATATTATTCTCTACAGTTGCAGTGCAAACAGGCCTACCATTTCATACTCAAGTATCCGCATCAAAGGGTGCTATAGAAGGTTTAACCAAAGCATTGGCGGCTGAATATGCTCCAAAAATTAGGGTCAATTGTATAGCACCCTCACTAACTGACACCCCTTTAGCAGCCACATTATTGAACACCGAACAAAAAAGGATGCTAGCGCCCAACGACACCCATTAAAACGAATTGGTACAACTGAAGACATTGCCAGTATGGCTGAATTTTTACTTTCTGAAAAGGCAAGTTGGATTACAGGCCAAATTCTACATGTGGATGGAGGAATATCTACTATAAAAATATAAACTCAATATGGCATTTTATCAATTAATCAAAAAACAAAAATTACCTGTCACCATCAATGTCATTTGGGACTTTATATCTGCACCGGATAATTTAAAGGAAATCACACCCGAGTACATGGGCTTTATTATTACGAGTAATTCAGCAACAGAAAAAATGTATCCGGGCATGATAATCACATACAAAGTAAGCCCCTTGTTGGGAATTAAATTAAACTGGATGACAGAAATTACGCACATGAAAGACTGCGAATATTTTGTGGATGAACAAAGGATTGGTCCATACAAAATGTGGCATCATCAGCACAAAATCGAACCCATTGAAGGCGGTGTATTAATGACAGATATTGTTACTTATCAACCACCATTGGGTATATTGGGTGCGATTGCTAATTCACTGTTTATAAAAAAGCAATTGCAAGCTATTTTTGACTACAGAACTATGGCTTTAGAAAAAAGATTCGGTAAATTTATTTAATGAAAAATCTACTAACCGGGTTTACAGGATATCTTGCATCAAGATTATTGCCTGTTATATTAGTAAATGGGTATGAAGTTGCTTGTTGGGCTAGGGACCGCAATAGATTTAATATTGAAAAATAGGCCACTCGTAATATCTTGATAATATAATTCGATTTTCAAAATAAAGAAAGTCTCCTGCATATTTCCCTTGATATTAACTTTCCATATTATCTTATTCATCATATATCAACTCAAATTAGCGATTTTGAAGCTTTGGATGAAAATTTGCTACGAATTATAAATATTCATTGAACAAACAAATGCTAAACTAGTTATTAATTTGAGTGGTATTTGTATGCGTAAAGGCAGAAAAAGTGAAACTGAATTAAATACAGGTTATTTCCTTGACTTTTAGCGTGTACTGATTGCCAATAAGGAAGAAAAAAGCATACTGTTATTCGCATGAATGAAATTGTATGTGAATCCTGGTTAGATTTTAAAATCGATGAAAATAATCTGCTTAAACAAACACCAGCCTTTCGACCGATTGAATTATTGGGTAGATTTTATTGGTATTCAGTTCTTCGTTTCATGGATTGATTTTTAATCTTTGATAAATAGACTTGCTATTAAATAATTAGAGTTGTGAATTGAAGAAAAAAAGCTCATAATTGCAGTCAATTTAAGGTGGACTGCAAATAACTAATGCAATATAAAATGACTGACAAAAAACTTATTTATCAAAGATTTAAAACACAGCTACAATGAAGCAAACAACAACATTAGGACATAGTACGCTACAAATTAATAGAATTGGACTTGGCTGTATGGGTATGTCAGAGTTTTATGGATCTTTTAACGAAGAAGAATCCATTAAAACTTTACATAAAGCCATTGAATTGGGAGTAAATTTTTTTGACACAGCCGACATGTATGGTTGGGGAGCCAATGAACAACTAGTAGGAAAAGCATTTAAAGGACGGTGGGATGATGTAATTTTAGCGACCAAATTTGCTGTAATGCGTGGACCTAAGGGCGAATATCTTGGGCTTAACTGCAAACCAGAATACATAAGACAAGCTTGCGAAAAAAGTCTTCATAATTTGGGAGTTGAAACTATTGATTTGTATTACATGCACCGGCAAGACCGGAAAGTAGAAATTGAAGAAATTGTTGGCACAATGAGTGATTTAGTAAAACAGGGAAAAATAAAACATTTAGGCATTTGTGAAGCCAACGTAGAAATGATTCGTCGGGCGCATGCTGTTCACCCACTGGCAGCCGTCCAAAACGAATATTCATTGTGGAGCCGCGAACCTGAACAAGAAATTTTGGCTGTGTGTCAGGAACTCGGAATCACTTTTGTTGCATATAGTCCTCTTGGACGAGGGTTCTTAACGGGAGCAATCAAAAGTCGGGTAGATTTGGAACCAAGTGATTGGCGTCTTACACTTCCTCGCTTTACAGACGAAGCGATAAAGGAAAATCTAAAATTTGTAGCGGTTGTGGAGCAAATTGCACAAGACAAAAAAGTTACCAAAGCTCAAGTCGCTCTTGCCTGGGTTCTTAGTCAAAACGATGAAATTGTGACGATTCCAGGTACTAGGAAAGTTCATCGTCTTGAAGAGAATTTAGCTGCCTTTAATGTGGAATTAACAACTACTGATTTGGCTATAATTCAAAATTCTCTGCCATCACAAACAATTGGAAATCGTTATTAAACAAATAAAAGAATCTGTCAATAAATAATCGCTTTAAAAGATACAAATTCAATTAAAATATAACAATTATGAAATTATCAAACAACAAAATTTTAGTCACAGGCGGTGCAAGCGGTATTGGTTTAGGACTTACCGAGCGATTTATCCAGGAGAACAATACTGTGATAATCTGCGGCAGACGAGAAGCTACATTGCAAGAAGTAAAAGACAAATTTCCCTCTGTAATTACTAAAGTTTGCGACTTATCTTTAGAAGCTGATCGGTTTGAACTTTATAATTGGGTATCAGAGCATCATCCTGACCTGAATGTACTTGTAAATAACGCAGGCATTCAAAATTGGATGAACATCTCTGACAGTGACTTCTATTCCAAATCGATCAATGAGATTAATATAAATGTGGTAGCTCCAATTCACTTGACAACTCAATTTATTAATTTAAATAATTTGGATACTATTATCAACGTGACATCCGGTTTAGCATTCGTTCAACTTTCCAAAGTCCCTGTTTATTGTGCAACAAAAGCATCTCTTCATTCATTTACACTTTCATTACGACACATGTTGAAGGATAAAAATATTGAAGTAATTGAAATGATACCACCAGCTTTAAATACAGACCTTGGCGGTAAAGGTTTACACGATGGTCAACCACCTGTTTCAGCTTTTATTAATGCAGTTTTCCAACAAATGAAAGAAGGCAAAACAGAATTGACCTTTGGATTTAGTGAAGTTATGGCAAAAGCAACACCAGATATTATCAATGCAACTTTCAATAAAATGAACCCATGATCACATGAAATAACTATAAAACGTTGAAAATAAAAAAAACATAAACACAGGATTTTTTAAAATAATCATTCAGTACTCTACTAACACTTTTTCATGTCAATCAATCCAAGTTTTCTCACGTCAAAATTTATAGTTAAAATCGCTATCTGCACCAAGACCAACCAATCCATGCAAGTTAAATAATTTTTCATTAAAAAAAATAACATCAGAAATTAATACTGTTTATAAAATGAAAACTTTAATTAATTCAATCTCAATTATATTACTGACTTTCATATTGAATATTTCAGTGAGTGCACAGTCAAATATTGATTTGGAAACAGGAACTTTTTTTACTGGTTATAATAAAGTCCGCATTCCGGGCGATCTGGGTACAACTTTTTCTCTTAAAGATGATTTAAAAGCTAAAACACAGCTATTTTATCGTTTGAGAGCAAGTTACACATTAAAAAAACGGCACACGCTTTCTCTACTATATGCTCCTCTTGGGACTAAATCAGAAGGCAGTGTGTCAAATGCTATTTTCTTTGAAGGTGTTTCATTTCCTGCTAATACAGAACTTGTTGGTAAATACAAATTTAATTCCTACAGGTTGACATACCGATACGATATAGTAAATAAATCTAATATTGTTTTCGGCTTAGGATTCACTGCAAAAATCAGAGATGCAAAAATTGCACTTTCTTCGCCCGGGCTAAGTTCTGAAAAAACGAATGTTGGATTTGTTCCAATTATTAATTTCAGGCTTGTATGGAATGTATATAGTAAGTTTGGTCTGCTACTGGATGGAGATGCACTTGCTGCCCCGCAGGGAAGAGCTGAAGATGTTCTGATTGCTGCAACATATAAACTTACAAATAATTTCGATATACGGGCAGGATACCGCATTCTAGAAGGAGGTGCAGACAATGACGAAGTTTATAATTTTGCGCTCTTCAACTATGCTTCCGTTGGGTTGACGTATACTTTTAATAACCAGAATGAGTCAAATTAAAATTATTTAGGTATGAGCAAATTGCAAATTATAAAACTTATAGTATCCATAATAGTTCCTTTAGGCCTTGGCAGTATAGCAGGAATATTTACAGCTCAATCAGTACCTGAATGGTATGCAACCTTAAACAGGCCTTCGTTCAATCCTCCAAACTGGATATTTGGACCAGTTTGGACAATGCTATACATTTTAATGGGTATCTCATTATTCATGATTTGGAAACAAGATATGAGCAAAGAACGCAACTTGGCCATTTTAGTCTTTATGCTTCAATTGCTCCTTAATTTTGGATGGAGTTTTATCTTTTTCTATTTCAATATGATAGGTTTTGCATTGATTGAAATTATTTTATTGTGGATTAGTATTTTATTTATGCTTTTGTTGTTTTACAAAATCAAACCAATAGCTGCTTATATTAATATACCCTATTTATTATGGGTAAGTTTTGCAACCGTGCTTAATGGAAGTTATTACTTTCTCAACAGAGGCTGATTTCAACTTAATGCAAATAGGGTTTAAAAGTACTTTTCCATTCCTTATATAGCTCCCTGTAAAGATTTTAATAACAAGATTCCATCAACTTCAATTTTGTAGTTCTCAAAGCATTCACTTGTAGGTGTAGGAAAACGTTACACCAATAGGCAGCAACCGCTACATCGCTATTGCTTTCAGGCTATACACCAAATGTTTTGGCTGTTGAATAAACATTCTTTACTTTTGGTTAACTTAGGTTTGGTGATGCATCATCGTTGTTAATCGAACGACTAAATTTTATGAATAGATATAACGTAGTTGGAATTATTTTAACATCTTTAATAATTATTATCATTATAAATTATACTTATATTAGTTGTTTGTGTGTATTAACTAATAAAGTATGTGTTTATATAAAAAACGAAAGTGGCCAAATTATTAAATCGGGTTACTTAACAGCATACGAAACTGACACTCTGAAATTTTATAACCTTCAGAATGAATCTGCTATCTGTTTAAAATATTATAGCCCGGGAGAGAACGCTTTTACCTTAATAACTTACTTATCTGATAATAAGTCCTTTCAATTTGGTCCTGAATATTCGGAGAGTGGATACTGTTTTGATCTAAAAATTACAACTAATAGTATTCAAATTAATCGGTAATTTTAAAAATAAACTGCCTCAATACGCGTTAAATAAAATGGCTACCTATAAAAATTGGATATGAAAACAACTAGAATCTACTTAGCTCTAATTTTGACATTTTTTAGCACTTATTCAATTTATGCAGGATATAAGCTCGCCATTCTCAAAGATCCGGATGGATTCTCAAATGTTCGTAACGGACCTGGTAATGACTTTTTAATAGTTGATACACTTTATACAGATGACTTTCTCTATTTTCAGTTTATCGAAAATTCAGAATGGGCTAAAATAAGTGCTTGGAAAGGAAGACAAATAGAGGGTTTTATTCAGCTTAATAAAATTCAAGAAGTCGAGAAACTTGAAAACAAAATCCAACAGGAGCTTATTGCTAAAATACTCAATACACGTAACAAATTGAAAGCTGATTTTGTGGATTTCCAGAAATCGAAAGATAGTCTTGCTTACATAAACTGCCTTAGTGAACTAAAATTTTATAGCGATACCAAGTTAGAACCGATACTTGAAATTTTACCGAGATATATCTGTTCAACCCAGGATACCAAAATTCTCAAACTATTCTTTGCTTCCTATTGGGCCGATAAAGGATCATTAAATGAGATGCCTTCCCTTACAATGGCTAGTTTTTTCATTTGCAATCCAGACTTGGTCATCAAACAATTGAATAAAATAAACAGCATTGAGCAGAAAAAATCCATTTTAAACCATATTTATTGGGGACTTATAAACTATTACGGTATTGAAGAAAATGGAAAAACAAACAATAAAGAATATAATAAACATAGAGCACGACTCGATACTGAAATAAAGAAAATCAACCCATAACTAAGCATTCACTCAGACCCAATAGAAAAATCTAAAAGTCCATATTTTACTTTGGTTATAAAATTTAAATTCCTATCTTGGGATTCCTCCCTTTGACAGGAGGGATTGCGAGTGTACCCAAAACGTTGTGCATTATACCAAGAGCCATTAGCAAAAATGAGGAACTTTAATATGATAAAAAATAAAATACTATTTTTAAGTTGCTTGACATTTATGCTTCCTACGAAGGACAAAAAAACAAACACTCCTAAAGACCCAAATATTTCTAAACCAATCCCAACAGTGATTAAAAACTTTAATGCAGTCACATTACGTGCGAATATTGACACTACCCTGGTCAGTCAATATATCCGAAGTAATTTTCAGGACTCGAAAAAGAATTTATGGTTTGGAACATTAAGCGAAGGTGTAGTGAACTAAGATGCGAAAAGGGTTCATGGAATGATGCAATGAAATTTAAAAAAATCTATGACAACTGTGCTCACATATAAAGAAACCAAAATTGGAACTTTGTATTTAACTTTAAAACAAACAAAGCTCTCAAAGCTTGACTTTGAATATTACTCTCTAAAACCTGGCATAGATCTGTATTGCTAAAAAATTAGTAAACATTATTATATAGCTTCTAAATAGAACAAAATTAAAATAGAGATTAACACGCAATGAAAATAATCGAAATCACTTTTGACGACTTTACAATTACGACAGACAGATCAAAAATGGATCTTGTTGAAATCCACGATTTCCTATCAAAATACTCAGGCTGGAGTGATAATATTCCATTCGACAACGTAGTAACTTCTATTAACAATTCCCTTAACTTTGGTTTATTTCATAAAGACAAACAAATTGGGTTTGCAAGAATCATATCTGACTTTTCAACTATAGCATATTTAGGCGACATATATATATTGGACAATTATCGTGGACAAGGACTCTCTAAGAAACTAATGGACGCAGTAATGAGTCATCCAAACTTACAAGGATTAAGGCGGTGGATTTTATTAACATCGACAGCAGATTGGCTTTATGAAAAATATGGATTTACTAAATTACCCAAACCTGAATTATATATGGAGCTATTTAATCCAAACGTTTACAAATCTGACATACAAAAAACATGACGAGTAAATTAAAATAAAAACAACGAACCGGTATCAATAGATCTAGCTCAGTGTTGACCTTGACGTTGGAGCATAAGCAACGAAATAGACCATAAACAAAGATATACCCTGTAATCCTGAGAAGACCCACTTTAAACCAATATCAAAAATTATGATTAGACTTTTTATAATAATTTTTACTTTTTCACTTTTTGCTATAAACGGAACGGGACAGAAAGCATCTAACCTAAAAATTGAGAAAATATTTCTTGATGTAAATGACAATACAAAAAACTGTTACACTAAAATATATCCACCCAAACTTCCGTGGAAAGGAATTATTTTTCTAATTCCAGGTTTTGGTGAAACAGCGGAAAACGTTTTACAGCAGACTGACTTACCCTACAAATTAGCCTTAAACGGGATTTTGACTATTATTCCAACTTTTCAAGACGGAGTTTTGTCTTTCGGTGTAGATAGTTTAAGCCAACACGCATTTAATAGAATTTTAAATGATGTAACTGCAAAGCACAAACTTGTGAATCGAAAATTCTTTGTAGGCGGATTTTCAATAGGGGGTAGTTGCGCAATTAAATTTGCAGAAAACGCAGAAATTAAACCAACAGCAGTTTTTGCGATTGACCCACCACTCGACTTTGAAAGATTTTATAATTCCGCTAAAAGAGCTATCAGACTATCAAAAAACAGCCAAGCCAGCCAAGAGAATCTTTATATGATTAACAGACTGGAAAAGGAAACGGGCGGGAATCCAAATACACGACTCGATGAATATTATAAAATTTCAGCTTATTCATATTCTGACACATCTCAAACTGAAATAAAAAAACTATTAACTGTTCCCTTAAGAATCTATACTGAACCAGATATAAATTGGTGGTTAAAAGAACGTGGTGCTGACTTTACGAGCATGAATGCGACCGAATGTTCGGCTATGATTAATGAACTGAATAGGCTTGGAAATCAACATGCCGAATTAATAATTACAAAGAATAAAGGTTATAGAAAACCAGATAATATAAGACATCCACATTCATGGAGTATTGTGGATACTGACGAATTAATAAAATGGTTACTAAAGCAGATTTAAGACCCGAAAGTAACAGCCATCAAGCAAATGCAGGAACTGTGTAATTTTATATGAGTGAAATGGTAAATTCATGCTTAGTGCTGTTACAATAACCAGATTATGGATTCTTTAACCCGATAAATTACGGAAAAGGGATATTCGGTTGGAAAAGCGAAAACTCCTTCACCAACGGCAATCCTGAAATTTAAGGCCTCTGTGCTAGAAGTTCCATTGCTGCAAAACCAAAGTGTTTAAGCTTCGACAACACTAAAAGACTTGGAAAATCCCAATATTTTAAAATTAATTTAAAATAAATTTGTGAAACCGAATGGTTGCGCATATATTTGCAACTGATTAGTTTCGTAATTCAATATTTAAGTGTATGAGAAGAGATATTTTTCAAGCAGTTGCAGATCCAACCAGACGCGCCATTATCGTCTTAATTTCTTTACACGCAATGACACCGAACGCCATTGCCGAACAATTTAACACCACCCGACAGGCCGTTTCAAAACACCTGCGCATCTTGACTGAGTGCGATCTTGTAAAACAAAATCATCAAGGAAGGGAAATTTACTATTCTCTGAATATCGATAAAATGAAAGAAATAGACGAATGGATGGAACAGTTTCGAAAAATTTGGGAAACCCGATTCAATCAATTAGACCATTTATTATCAACAATTAAAAAAAATAAAAAATGAACCATTTAAATTTTGAATTTAAGGTTGACAAGTCAACTAAAACCGTACTGGTTACCAGAGAATTTAATGCCGAACTTTCCCTTGTATGGGATGCATTTACTAAAAAAGAAATTCTTGACCAATGGTGGGCACCTAAACCCTTCGAATCAAAAACTAAAATCATGGATTTTAAAGTGGGCGGACGTAGATTTTATGCCATGGTGAGCCCTGAAGGACTAGAAATGTGGCAACTCCAACAGTACACTTCAATTACACCTAATACCAATTTTAAATTTTTAAGCGTATTTGCCGATAAAGATGAAAATCCTCATTTGCCAGGTTCAAATTGGGATTTAAATTTTAGTGAAGCTAATGGGATAACAAAAATCAGTATTTCAATCTATAACGAATCACTTGAACGTATGGAAAAAATGATCGAAATGGGATTCAAAGAAGGATTCACTATGACCTTAAACGAACTGAATGACTTATTAAATAATATAAATAAATAACACATGCAAGTAAATGAACAAATCCAGGAATATATTTCGAGTCAGGCTGAACCTAAACGCAGTGACCTACAGGCTTTGCACTCCATCATTCTAAAAACTATGCCTGGCTGTAAACTATGGTTCCTGGATGGTAAAAACGAAGAAAACAAAATTGTTTCCAATCCCAATATTGGATACGGCCTTCAAACCATTAAATATGCTGATGGTAAAACAAGACCGTTTTATCAAATTGGCTTGAGTGCTAATAAAACCGGAATCTCAGTTTATATTCTTGGTTTCAAGGATAAGACCTACTTAGCGAAAATCTATGGCAGCAAATTAGGCAAGGCAAGTGTTACCGGCTACTGCATAAAATTCAAAACGCTCAAAGATATACATAGCGACATCCTTCAAGAGGCAATACTAGATAGGCTTTCGACCCAGAATGAACTCAATTAAGCTGGAGCTAAACGCAGTGTAAACACGATTCTCCATCATTCTCATATGCTGCCTTTTAAAATTCCAATTGCTGTGGGACTCATAGGATATTAATCTTTGAAAATTAGCAATAAATACAGCTGTTATTTCTTTTCCTGTCATAGACACCCAAGGATAAATGCAATAGAATATTTTAAACTAATATCTACATTTGTAATATATTCAATGGATTGCAATCAGTTGGCTTGAATTTACCAATTAAAACTATTAAATGGTTCATTTAATCTTTACTATAAACTAACCTTACTTTTATTATGTACAGTTTCTCATACTTTAAAGAAAAAGATCAACAACTTATTTTGGAATTTCTGGACAAATATCCATTTGCTTTTTTATCAGGAAGTAATCTTCTGGGAAGTCCAGTAGCAACCCAGATTCCTGTTTTATTTGAAGAACGAAATGGTGAGTTGTTTTTGCAGGGTCACATCATGCGAAACACAGATCATCATAAAGCTTTAGTTGAAAATCCAAACGCTCTCATTGTATTTACAGGACCCAATACTTACATAAGTGCTTCGTGGTATAGCAATTCAAATATTGGCTCCACCTGGAATTATATGAGTGTTCATATCAGCGGTCAACTAAAATTTATGAGTTCAGATGAATTAATTCAGTTTATGCGAAAATTCACCTTAAAATTTGAAAAAGGGAATAAAGCATCTCAAACTATTTACGACAATCTCCCGGAAAATTATTTGGGTAAGATGATGCCTGCGATAGCTGGTTTTGAAATGAAAGCAACTAAAATTGACAATGTATTTAAACTAAGTCAGAATAGAGATGAAAAAAGTTATCTGAACATAATATCCAAACTTGAAGAACAAGGCGGAAACTCAGCATGGATTGCGGAGGAAATGAAGAAAAGAAAATCAGAACTATTTCCACCCGGACTTGAGTGGGACGGTTCAAAATTTGATTCATAGTTATAGTATAATCTATAATAATTGAAACGAATCGAAATTAAAAGCTTATCGCTGATTAGTAAAGTCCAAATTTCCAGGAAATTAATACGCTTGTAATATTAAATAAATTAGGGTTTGAAAGATTAGATTCCAATCCTAATACACAAATTCAAAGATGATTTATTCAAATTTTATCAACAAATATGCGTATTGAAAACTAGATACAAATGATAACAGAAATTATTACGACAACACCTGATTGTGAAATTGAAAGTTCAAGAATTTTTTCTGCGAACAGAGAATTGGTTTTCCGGGCATGGTCTGAACCAAATCATTTAAAAAATTGGTGGGGTCCCGCCGGGTTTACAAATACCTTCAATGAATTTGACTTTCGGGTGGGTGGCAAATGGCGCTTTATTATGCACGGACCAGACAAGGGAAATTACGTAAATGAATGCGAGTTTATAATAATTGAAACGCCATCACGAATAGCCTGGCAACGAATTTCAAAGCCAATTTTTCAAGTCGTAGCGACCTTTGATGAAATATCAGAAGACAAGACCTACCTTGTGTTCAAAATGCTATTTAATACTGCAGCGGAGTGCCTAAAATTAAAGCCCTATGTAATTGATAAAAATGAAGAAAATTTTGATAAACTTGAAAGAGAATTAAATAAAATGATTTTATAAAACAAAATAGCTACACCTGATTGAATCATGTTCAATCAGGTTTTTATTTCCAAATAATTTGGCAGCTAATGAGTTTAGATATCATTTTAGAATCAATTTAAACTTTATTTATAAATTTAAATTATTGTAAATTATGACAGGACCCAATAAAGACATTACTTTCCCATTAGACAGTTATCATAGACTTTGCTTTCTAAAAAATATTATTAAAAATCCAAATATTGTTGTAGGCGATTACACCTATTACGACGATTTTGAAAATGTTGAAAACTTTGAAAAAAATGTAAAATACCATTTTGACTTCGTTGGTGATAAATTAATAATTGGCAAATTTTGTATGATTGCTTCTGATGTGAAATTTATCATGAATGGAGCAAATCATTTAACGAACGCATTATCAACATATCCCTTTGCCATTTTTGGAAACGGCTGGGAACACGCAATGGAAAATAAATCCTATCCACAAAAAGGGGATCTAATTATAGGGAATGATGTGTGGATAGGATATAATGCAACTATTATGGCAGGAGTCACCATCGGAGACGGTGCAATTATAGCCACAAATTCGACAGTGATTCACGATGTTGAACCCTATTCCATTGTTGGAGGCAATCCAGCAAAGGAAATTAAAAAACGATTTCCAGAAGATGTTATTGCAAAACTAGTAGCAATTAAATGGTGGAATTGGGATATTGAAAAGATCGCAAAAAATATTCAAAATTTAACAGATAATTCTATTGATAAATTAATTGATTAAGATTTAAGTAGCTTACTATTGGTGGAACCACCAAACTGATAAGATAGTTTAGAAACCCTTTTTACACTAAACAGTTCATATTCCTATAGCAATTTACTTTCATTTCAAGATTCTTTTAAAAAACCATACTCCTCGAAGTTAGAATTAATAAATATTTGTATTTTTGAATATAACTACTGTTAAATGAAAGCACAAGGCAAAACCGTTAAGGAAATTTTAATAAATCTGCCCGAGGATCGGATTGAACCATTTAATAAACTGCACGATGTCATTGTTAAGAATTTACCCAAAGGATTTGAACCAGGCATAAGTTATGGGGGCTTAGGTTATGTGGTACCTCATACACTTTATCCAGCCGGTTACCATTGCAAGCCTGAAGAACCTCTCCCTTTTGCCGGCATTGCCTCTCAAAAAGGTTCTATCAATTTTTACCATATGGGGATTTATGCAGATCCAAAATTATTAAAATGGTTTGTGGATGAATATCCAAAACATAGTAAGCAAAAGTTAGATATGGGCAAGAGTTGCATCCGTTTTAAAAAGATGGATGAAATTCCCTATAAACTCATTGGCGAATTAATGAAAAAAATGAGTGCTAAAGAATGGATTGAAATGTATGAATCTCATTTTATAAAGAAATCTAAGAAAAAGTAGGCATTCTGAATCGATATTTATGATTGAAATTCAAGGAATGAGCAACTCAAGAATGACTAATAAGCCTACACGTTCTGAAATTAAGTCAATGTGCGTTTAAGGACTCCAACACGTTGAGCATTACCTTTATGGCCGATTGCTAACTAGTTGAAAAAATAAATTCTGGTATAAGCGCAGCTTGAACTAAAATCCAGGCTGATCAATTGCTTTAAACAAATAATTAATTATTATTTTTGATGAATTACTGGTACTTTAATGGTACACTATCATTCATTTTTTTACTATGGAAAAAGGATATAAAAATCTAGTATTTTTCTTTGGAGCAATCGCCTTAATTACTTTTATAGGATTTTATAAAAAGTATTTTTCGTTGGCACCGGATTTTCCAGGCTTAAAGATCATTCATCATTTTCATGCTGCCCTCTTGATTACATGGCTTGGTTTACTAATAGTCCAGCCCATACTTATCGCCACTCATAAAATTAAAATTCATAAATTATTAGGAAAACTATCCTATTTTTTGGTGCCGATCGCATTTATTTCTATGCTGCTGGCTTACCACAATCAATACCTCCGCTTTATAAGTGAGGGCCAATCAGAATCTTTCGTTCTGTCCTTTGTATTCGCTCCTGCCACAGATGCAATTCCCTTTGTAATCTTGTATCTGCTGGCTATTCTAAACAAGCATGAAACTCCTAAGCACATGCGTTATATGATTACAACGGGAATTGTCATAGGCGGACCAGGATTGGGAAGAATCTTCATGACCTGGATGGATATGGATATTTTCATGGCGATTCAGATCCAGTTTCTATTTCAGTTGATTACATTTATTTCCCTGATTATTTATGACCGTATTCATAAAAAATCATTTGGCATCAATCCATATACCATTGCATTTAGCATTTGGCTTATTCCTAATATACTAATCATGTTCTTTCCAAATACAACGCTTTGGCAAGGAATTGCAAAGTGGATCGTAAACTATTTTTAAGTTTTATGGAATGTATATCCTTTTGAATATAGCTCTAAAAAAACAAGGCTTGACTTAATAAAAAGTCAAGCCTTTCGAAAATACTGATTTTGGAATTTATTTCTTTCGAATATCGCGAAGGATATTCATGGATTCATAAACATACAAATCTTTATTCAAACTTTTCAGGAAATCTTCATTGCGCGCAATTTTAGCGGAATCGGTATGGATTGATGCATAATCTTCCTGTAAGTTTTCCACTTTCATTGCGGTGATTACCTCATCTCCGATTTTCTCAAATTTCTTAATTTCCTCTTTACGTTGATTAATAAAACTTTTATATTTATTTAATTCAAGATTTACTTCAGTTTCTTCGCGACTTTTTGCAAGTCGTTTTGCATTTTCATCAATCAATCCAAAAACAGGATTTGCTTTGATTCGCTGCTTGCTGTTGTTAGCAACATCTTCCAAATTATCTATTACAAACGTATTGGGAGAATAATTTTGTTTTTCGATGACATCGTATGGCAATGGATGTTTGTATTCCTTTTCTCCATTGACAATATAACTATACGTATCAGGAAGCAGAATATCGGGCTCAACACCCTTTAACTGAACAGATCCACCACTTACTCTGTAATATTTTTGAATGGTTACTTTCATTTCACCCAAAGGTTTCATTTCTGAATTTGGAGTTAACTGATCCAAATTACGAAATTGTTGCACACTCCCTTTTCCAAAAGTAGGTTCGCCACCAACAATCACGGCGCGTTTATAATCTTGTAAACATGCACTGATGATTTCCGATGCAGAAGCACTGTTGCTGTTTACCAGGATGACCATCGGTCCGTCGAAAAAAACATTTTTATCCGGATCATTATAAGGTCTGATACCGCGTCGATCTTTAACCTGAACAACAGGGCCTTCATCAATAAACAATCCAGACATGTCTACAACTTCTTGCAAACTTCCCCCACCATTATTTCTTAAATCAAGTATTAAACTGGTGGCTCCTTCCTTTTTTAATTTTTGCAATTCTTCAGCAATGTCTTTTGCCGCTGATGGACTGTTTGGATCATTAAAATCAGCATAAAAACGGGGTAATTTGATATATCCGATTTTATCCTCTTTCCCCTCTTGCTTTAATAAAGCGGAACGTGCAAATCCTTCGTCCATGATCACCTCATCCCGAATAATTGAAATTATTTTTATGGTGCCATCCTGTTTTTTAACTTTCAAACTGACCTTGGTTCCTTTTTTACCACGAATTTTACTAACTACGTCATCAATCCGCATGCCTTTGATGTCAACCGGTTCCATTCCATCTTGCTGAACCCCCATTATTAAGTCATTTGCTTCCAATTCACCCTGGCGCGCCGCAGGTCCTCCTGGCACGATCGAACTCACTTTTGTAAATTCACGTTCGGTTTGAAGCCGCGCCCCAATGCCTTCCAGTTTTCCAGACATATTAATATTGAAATCTTCCTTCTCTTTAGGATTTAAATAATCTGTATGCGGATCGTATAAATGGATAAATGTATTTACATAAATTTCAAACCGGTCTTCTCGTTTTAATTTGGATAAACGGTCAAACCAGGCATCCATCATGTCCTTAACTTCTTTATTGATATCCATCCGAATGGAATCATCCGGACGTGTCTTCTTTTCTTTTTCTAATTGCTGCAAATCTTCAATATAGCGATTTAATTTTTCATACTTAATTGATTTGCGCCAATAGTCTTTCATCTCCTTATCATCTGCAGGCCATTTCCGCTTATCTGCATCCAATTCAACTTTTTCATCTTTGGTAAATTCAAAAGGCATGTTTATAAATTCCTCGTAATAAGATTTAGATTTGACTATCGCTTCATCAATCAACTTTAAGGACAAATCAAAAAATTCCAATTTGCCTCCCTTAAAATGATCATCCAGATCATTTTTAAATTTTTCCATTTGTTTTACATCCTTCTGAGTATAAAACCGCTTGCCAGGATCCATATCTACCAAAAACTCATCGAATGCTTTTTGTGAAAAGGCATCATCCACTACCGGAGGTGCATAATGGAATCTTTGGGAACTTTCATAAACCAATTTCAATAAATGACTCTCCTTGGAAGTCGGTTCCCCTTGCGGATGACTGCAATTTGCAGTAAAATAGACGAGTAACATGCTCAAAGGCACTAAAAGGAACCAGGCTTTTTTTGATTTCATTTTTTCTTTCATTTTGCAATTAATCTATTCAACAGATTTTAACTCATTTTCATTATCAAGAATAAACTGATTTATAAAAAGTTTAACAAAGATGAGGAAATCCGTTACTTATCGTTGTAAAGATACTACGAAAAGCTTCGTATTAAATAATCTAAAGCCAATTTATTTTGAATAATTCGATGGGAATTTTCATAATCAGTCAGCGAACAAGAGGAATTTCTGGCATTAAAAGCATAGCGGTGTTTTGCTATCAGCTCATACAATCCATCTCGTAAAAGCCTGGGAATCAACCTATAAATTTTGAAAATTGACCACCAACCGCCCAGCGCAATCAATATTTTGAAAACAGCATCGGAACGGTAAAAAACCTTCCCCTCCTGAACCAAAACAATTGAATCCACCTGCTTTAAGGGTTCCTGGATCTTGAGTTGTTTGCCCAACTCAGCATCTAAATTTAAATTGCAATAAATAAACTGTTCACTTTGATCCCATTTAAGCAATAGCCTTACCCATCGATTACAAAATCCACAATTTCCATCAAAAAAAACGATTCCAACTTGCTTAGACACAGGTATTAAAACAATTTTCCAAAGGGTTTGATCTTAAAATGCTCATTTATTTATTCAAACAACTAGATTTTATATTCTACGATCCCACCCGGAAATTCAAATCCCTGATAAAAAAGCAATTCGGCTGCCATCGTTTGATCCAATTCCTGTTATAATCATTTTGATTTGTACATTGTATTTCCAAACGAACCCATGAAAGTCTACAAACCCACTTTTTACTTCGTTTTCTCATTACTTGCCTTGGCAACATGGTACAACTATCAGGAAATCAGTTTTAAAAAACCTCAATCCATTCATAAATGGCGGCAAGCCGATGGTGCTTCTCTCGCTCTTAACTATTACCAGCATGGCATGCATTTTTTTCATCCTCAAACCCATAACCTCACTTCGGATGGAGGAAATTCCGGTGCCGCTTGCACCAGCGAAATGCCTATTTTATATTTTGGTGTTGCCCTATTATACAAGTTGTTTGGATATCACGATTTCATATTCCGGATTTTTAATACCCTCTTGTTTTTTTTGGGACTATGCTATCTTTTTAAAATCTTTCAGTATTTATTAAATGATACCCTTTGGTCTCTCTTGCTTTCGGTGTTGTTTTTTACCGCTCCAGTTTTAGTCTATTATGGCAATAACTATCTCAGCAATACCGGCGCCCTTTCGTTTGCTATCATTGGTTGGTATTTTTTTATAAAATTTTATTTTGAACGAAATTCCAAATTACTTTATACAGCATGCACTTTATTTTTTATTGCTGCCTGCTTTAAACTGACTTCTTTAATGAGCTTGTTAAGCATTCTTGCAGTCGTGCTGGCAAATCAATTCAATCTGATACCGCTGGATCGCACCGAGAAATTTATCAAGTCATTAAAACCGTTTCTATTCTATAATGCTGTCCTATTATCACTTTTGGCGATATGGATTTTTTATGCACGTACTTACAATACAGCACACGATAGCAGTTACTTTTCTACCACCACCTTCCCAATTTGGAGTTTGTCATCGGTAGAAATCAAAGGCGTATTGGAAAACATTCAAACCCTTTGGTTGGATCAGTATTTTCATCCTTCGGTCATCCTGTTATTATCAGCTTGCCTGGTCTTTTTAATTTGGAATAGAAATAAAAATATAAGCCTATTCAATTTATTGCTAGCATTTATGAGCATCCAAATGATCGTATTTATCCTGCTGCAATTTTGGACATTTGCGGATCACGACTATTATGTTATTGATCTCTACATCTTTCCGATGTTGATGCTTTTATTTACTGCTTATGCTCTTCACAAGCAATTTCCACAAATATTTCAATCAAAGTACTTAAAAATAGGATTTACATTTTTCATACTCTTCAATGTAGTATATGCAAGACAGGAAATGAATACCAGGTATTCTGAACCCATAAACGATTTTGAATCCAATGCAGCGATATACAGCATTACTCCATATCTGAGACAAATAGGAATTCAGGCTGAGGATCGGGTCATTTCAATACCTGATTTTAGTCATGCATCCTTGTATCTTATGAATCAAAAAGGATGGACAGAATATACGGATGCGCGATTTAACACTGGCACAAAAATTCCCTACAATCAGGATAGTGCCGGAATTCAATTATCAATCAGCAGAGGCGCAAAGTATTTAATCATAAATGGAATTTCTGAAATTCACAAAAAACCTTATCTCAAATCATTTTGCAAAAACTTAAAAGGACGCTACCAAAACGTATTCATTTTTGATTTGATCGCAACAGAAAACAATTTTAATCCTGATGCACGTGAAGTATTAAAAAAATATACTTGTGACGCAGAATTTCGTACACCAGATGGTATTTACTATCAATCAACCGCAGACAGCAGTTTATTTGAATTTGGACAAACACAAACCAACGAACAGGCTCATTCCGGAATGAATGCGTGTAAACTGGATGAACTAAATCCTTATGGTATGACATTAAAGATTCCACAAATTAAAAGTGGATTCATATTTGAAATTACTGTTTGGCGAAAAGCGTCCGAAAATTCCAAATCAAGCTTAATTGCTTCCAGCGAACCCAATCCATTTTATTCCGGCGAATGTAAAATTATTGAACGCGAGCCAAGTGGATGGGTAAAACTTAAAATGGAATTTGAAATCAGTCCGCCCCTGGCTGGTCAGGAGCTTAAAATTTATGCATACAATCCAGACAAACAAGTTGTCTATTTTGATGATCTAGAAGTGATCTGTTATAAAATGATAGAATAACCAATTGGCTAAAGTTTTTTAGCTCAATTTACAGATAACTCTCTATTTAATTATTTTGCTTTAGAACTTGTTCTACTTCCGATTTTCACATTTATAATTTCAACAAAAACTGCGAAAGCCATTGAATAATAAATGTAGCCTTTAGGAATATGAAAATCCAATCCTTCAGCAATTAAGGCCGTTCCAATCATCAGTAAAAATGCCAAAGCCAATATCTTAATTGCAGGATGATTATTTATAAAATTGTTTAAGGTTCCGGCAACCATCATCATAATGATCATTGAAACAATTACAGCAGCAATCATAATGGCTATTTGGTCAACCATACCTACTGCGGTAATCACAGAGTCTAGAGAAAAAACGATGTCAATTAAAATAATCTGAAGAACAACTCCGTGAAATGTTATATTTTTTATGTTTGCTTCCAATATTGAATCTGAATGCTCAATTTTCTCATGTATTTCCCGTACACTTTTTATCAATAAAAACAAACCACCTATTATTAATATGATATCCCTTCCAGAAAATCCAAGTGAACCTATTGTAAAGAAATCATTCGTCAAACCCATAATCCATGATATCGAGAATAACAGCATAATACGAATGACTAAAGCCAAGCTTAAACCTATTTGACGCGCTCTCCTTTGTTGGTGTTTGGGAAGTTTATTAGCAAGTATGGAAATAAAAATCAGGTTGTCAATACCTAAAACAATTTCTAATGCACACAAAGTTAAAAAAGCGATCCATACATCCGGGTTAAACAGCCATTCCATAAAATTTTGCTTGGATTTAAAATGATACCGATATAAACTCTAAACTTTTGAATATAGTTCACTAAAACAGAAAATTAATCTTATGTTTATTTTGATTTATTTTAATGTTTATTGGATTCCTTTGGATTTGAGTAATTTCTACAAAATTTAGTATAATTAGTCGTTTTAAACAGGCAATCCATGGCACTATTTTCGATATCAGTAAGCCCAATTTATATCTACTATCCATATTGGTTTGAAAGCACCCTGCTTGAATAGAAGGAGCATAATCCCATTGTGAGCCTTTGCTTTCTTTGCATTTAATGCAGTTTTCAAGATAGAATACCGTCTAAATTCACTAAAATTCATAAACGAATCAGTTTATCGCATTACTTTTGAGCCGTTTTTTAAAAAATTCAGATAGAATGGAAAATTTAGTATACTTCTTACCCGCATTTGGGATTGTTGGATTGCTTTATATGATTTATTTATATAAATGGGTTTCTAAACAAGATCCAGGAGACGCTAAAATGCAGGGGATCGCAGGTCACATAGCTGAAGGTGCCATGGCATTTTTAAAAGCTGAGTACCGTGTTTTAACCATTTACGTAGCAGTTGCTGCGTGTTTATTGGCTTTCCTGAGCTTTAAAGTGGACACAACCCATTGGACCATCGTCATTGCCTTTATTTTAGGGGCTCTTTTTTCAATAATTGCTGGATTTATAGGGATGCGAGTCGCAACCAAGGCCAATGTCCGGACCACCCAGGCAGCAAGAACTTCTTTGGTTAACGCCTTGCACGTTTCTTTTAGAGGCGGTACGGTAATGGGATTGGGTGTCGCAAGTTTGGCGGTTTTAGGTTTAAGTATCCTATTTGCCCTGTTTTTCTATTCAATTATGGGTGGAATTTGGGGCGGATCCACAGTTAAAGGAATTCAATACGATGCGGTTCATTCTATGACCATCATCCTTGAGATCCTGGCTGGATTTTCATTGGGTGCTGAATCCATTGCTTTATTTGCACGTGTTGGAGGTGGAATTTATACAAAAGCAGCCGACGTAGGAGCAGATTTGGTGGGTAAGGTTGAAAAAGGAATTCCAGAAGATGATCCTCGGAATCCTGCCACCATTGCCGATAACGTGGGAGATAATGTAGGAGACGTAGCCGGTATGGGAGCCGATTTATTTGGTTCGTATGTAGCCACCGTTCTTGCAGCAATGGTTCTTGGAAATTACGTAATCCGTGACATGGGAGGTGATATCACTGCCATGGACTCATTTAAAGGCTTAGGTCCTATTTTGCTGCCTTTGTTTTTGGCATGCATCGGCTTGATATTTTCCATTTTTGGTAGCTTCTTCGTAAAAATTAAAGGAGAGCAAGCAGGTGCCAATGATGTGCAATATGCTTTGAATATGGGTAACTGGGTTTCGCTTGCTTTAACAGCGATTGCAGCTTACTTCTGTATTGATATGTTATTGCCAGAAAAAATGCAAATGATGTTTTTTGGACAAGGGATCCATGAAGTTAGTTCGATGAATGTATTTTATGTCGTACTGATTGGTTTATTTGTTGGGGCATCCATTTCATATTTAACTGAATATTATACTGCATTGGGTAAAGGACCTGTAAATGCCATTGTTAATAAATCAGGTACCGGTGCAGCCACAAATATTATTGGAGGATTGAGCAACGGAATGCTAAGTACCGCTGGTCCGGTATTGATATTTGCTGCAGCGATTTGGATTAGCTATTCATTGGCTGGTTTTTATGGTGTATCCATTGCAGCTTCTGCCATGATGGCCACTACTGCAATGCAATTAGCGATTGATGCCTTCGGACCGATTGCTGACAATGCAGGTGGAATCGCTGAAATGTCTGAATTGCCAAAAGAAGTTCGCCAAAAAACGGATATTCTGGATTCAGTAGGAAATACGACTGCAGCCATAGGAAAAGGATTTGCAATTGCTTCTGCCGCATTGACCGCTTTAGGTTTGTTTGCAGCTTATGTTACATTTACCGGAATCGACGGAATCAATATTTTTAAAGCAGATGTATTGGCTGCACTTTTTGTCGGGGGTATGATTCCTGTAGTGTTTTCAGCATTGGCCATGAGTTCAGTAGGAACCGCAGCAATGGACATGGTAAATGAAGTACGTCGTCAATTCAGAGAAATTCCCGGAATCATGGAAGGTACCGGCAAACCAGATTATGGACGTTGTGTGGAAATTTCAACAAAAGCAGCTTTGCAACAAATGATATTACCAGGTGCAATTACTTTAATAAGCCCAATTATTATTGGCTTTGGAATGGGACCTGAAGCTTTAGGTGCTTACATGGCAGGTGTATGTGTAAGCGGTGTTGTATGGGCTATCTTCCAAAATAATGCAGGCGGTTCCTGGGATAATGCAAAAAAATCTTTTGAATCCGGGGTAACGATTGATGGTGTGGTATATCACAAAGGTTCAGATCCACATAAAGCAGCCGTTATTGGTGATACAGTTGGGGATCCGTTTAAAGATACTTCAGGTCCATCCATGAATATTTTAATTAAATTGACCTGCCTGGTCGGTTTGGTCTTGGCACCCATTTTAGGTGAAATTTATGGATCTGAACAAATGCATTCCACCAAAGAAAAAACTGAACAAATTCTTCAGAATACGCCACCTGTTGAACAGAAATAAGCAGATACCTTAGTGCTTTGACTTAGGATCCATACTTATACGATTTACAGATGAGTTCAAAAAAAGCTATCGCCGTCCAGGTGAGTTGGCTTAGTATACTATCCAACTTCATTTTAGCTATCGTCAAATGGTTGGTAGGGTATTTTGGAAATTCGTACGCATTGATCGCAGATGCGATTGAATCAACAACTGATATCCTTTCATCGATTCTGGTATTATTTGGAATTCAGTATGCTCATCGTCCGCCTGATAAAAATCATCCCTACGGACATGGCCGACTGGAGCCCCTTATAACTTTTATTGTCGTTGCATTTTTAGTTTGTTCAGCCGTTTTAATTGCCATCACCTCCATTCGCAATATCCAAACACCCCATCAAATTCCGGAATCGTATACGCTTTACTTTTTAGCAGGAATTATATTGCTAAAAGAAATTATTTATCGGAGGATCCAGTTTAAAAACCAGGAAGTTAAAAGCAGTTCACTGGCAGCAGATGCATGGCACCATCGAAGTGATGCGATCACATCCGCTGCAGCATTTATCGGAATCAGCATTGCATTGTATCTGGGACCTGGATTTGAATCGGCAGATGATTGGGCTGCATTAGTTGCTTCGGGTTTTATATTATTCAATGCATACCTCATCTTTAGACCAGCCTTGGGTGAAATTATGGATGAGCATGTTTACGATGATTTAATAAAAGAAATCAGGATGCTTTCCATGCAAGTTCCCGGAGTACTTGGAACAGAAAAATGTTTTGTCCGAAAATCTGGAATGCATTATCTGATAGACCTCCACTTAATTGTAAATGGAGACATTTCGGTGCATGAAGGGCATAGCATTTCACATGCATTAAAATCTCATTTATTGGAAGAGTTGCCTCAGATCTCTGATGTATTGATTCATATTGAACCCGCATAAGCGTGATTCCTATCCAGGTGAGACCGATTAAGAAAAATCAGTATCGTAAAAATTTGAAAGAAAGATGTAAGCTAAAAGCAAGCTTGGATGAGAGTCATTAACCAAGTAATTCCTTTACAATTGCAGATATTGCTTTTCCATCTGCAGCACCTGCAAGTTTTTTAGATGCCATCCCCATCACTTTTCCCATATCCTTGGCATCTTTTGCGCCAGTTTCTGCAATGATCTCTTGTAAAATTGACCGCAGCTCCTCCGGACTCATTTGAGCCGGTAAGTAACGCTCAATGACTTCTATTTCTTCCCGTTCAACAGAAGCTAAATCAGCGCGACCCTGTTTTTCATAAATATCCAAGGACTCCCGACGTTGCTTTACCAGTTTTTGCAATATTTGGATTGATTTATCATCATCCACCGGTTTGCCTGTACCATCAGTATTTGCTAATAAAATAGCTGCTTTGATTGCCCGAATTGCACGCAAAGCTTTTTGGTCTTGCGCCTTCATGGCTTCTTTCAGGTCGTTATTGATTTTGTCGGTAAAACTCATGGCTCGAAAAATTATGTGTACAGTAAACAAAACAAATCACAAAAGGTTCAATTAAAATAACTAAGCAATGTAAAATAATGCATTTTCAAATGCACAATTCATATTTAGCCAATTAAAAATCGTAATTTTCCATCCTAAATTATTAATAGACGCGTTCCCAATTCTTAATTCTTAATTTTTAATTCTTAATTAAAAATGCATCATCTTCAAGTACTAAGTAAAGACACAAAACTAAATAAACTGATTGCTTCGATTCCAATGGATCAGTTGCATCAAACAGGCATGAAATCTGATTTAAGAGAATATTTAGTAGGATCAATTATCAGTCAACAACTTTCAACGAAAGTGGCGAAAGTCATTCAGGATCGCTTTTTAACATTATACAAAAATAAATTTCCTACAAATAAGGCCATTCTGAAAACGGATGATGATAAATTAAGGGCCATTGGATTATCCTATCAAAAACTTTCCTACATTAAAAATATTGCTGCGTATTTTGAAGAAAATAAATTAAATGGTACGAATTGGAATGAACTGTCTGACGAAGAAATTATTAAACTGCTCATTCAAATCAAAGGAGTAGGTCAATGGACCACCGAAATGGTATTGATGTTTGGATTAAGTCGACCGGATGTATTTTCTGCCGGAGATTATGGGATTCAAATGGCCATGAAGAAATTATACAACTTGAAACTGGAAGGGAAAGACCTTCAAAAAAAAATGATTCAAATTGCTGAAAAATGGAGGCCTTACCGTTCGCATGCTTGTATGTATCTTTGGGCCTGGAAAGACGCAAAATAAAATTAATAGTATGATTGCTGCACATCAATTGGACGAAACAATTCTCAATTTTGAAAATAATGCCAAGGAATTGGATAAGCTGCTGGACCATGTCCAGGAAAAGCAAAGTTTACTTATTGATATATTAATCGGTACCCATGCCGAATTGCTTACAGAAGAAGAAATGGATTACCTCTTGTTTTTGTTTTTGGGAATCTATGGCACCTTTCAAAAACAAGCAGAAGTTCCCATATTTACCGAACAGGAAATTGCTAAAGCAGAAGAATTTAGTTGGCAAATAATCAACGAAAATAATGATTACAATACAGCCATGGATTTATTTTTTGCCGCCATTCCGGAAGAAGATGTAATGGATTTTATAGATCTTTCTATTGCACCGGATGATGAAAACGAAATAAAAATTACTGATCCGGGCCGTTTAATCTTACTGGCGGTACTCGCTGCTCTTACAAAACTTTTAGGGAAATTCTAAAAAGTCCTTTATTCAAAAATTTACTGACTTTTCCTTCTATATAGTATTTTGAATTGTGTTTGATTATAATAATTTATAAGCAATCACTTCAATTCGTTGGTTCTGTCAATTCTTTTGAAAACAAGGTTCCAATTTGATTAAATAGAATCACTAACCAGAATATCAATAAACCTGGAAATACAATGACCCACCATGCGGATGGGTTGCTTCGGGCACTGTACAATAAACCACCTAAACTAATTTCATCCACGCCCAAACCAATACCAATAAAACTTAAACTAGCTTCTAACAAAATGATATTGGCCAGTCCAAAAGCCATTACCGGAATCAAGGCTTGCATAATTTTTGGCAAAACATGTTTTGTATATACTTGCCACCCAGATTGTCCCATTGCAATGGATGCCGTAATAAAATTTTCACTCGCCGCCTTTAATGTAAAAGCCCGTGCATACTTTACCAGATAAGGAATAAAAATAAATGCGAGCATACCGGCAAACTGAATGCGATTGGGTTGAGTAAGGATTTGGAGAATAATTAATAGAATCAATAGCACTGGAATCGATTTCATGATTTCCAAATAGCGCAAACTCCAGGTATCAAGCATATAGCGAACCATTGGCTTCGAATTTCGAATAGCTATTGCAAGAGAAAATAAAACAATAACAATAAATAGTAAAGGATAGATCTGATTTGGAATTAACATCCATTCAAAGCAAATTGCTAGAACATAAACAAGCATTATTCCTGAAATCGAAAATAAAATAACAGAACCCAAAGAAATTTGCTGGTAACGCACACTGTGAAACACAACCAGGGATCCTAAACTGAGGGCAGGTATTAATGAAAATATTAGTGTCAAAAGTGCCAGACTCAAACTTTTCTTAAAACCAATAATACATGCCACCAGTAAGTCCTTTCCCAAATCATAGGAGCCTAAAATAAACAGCGTTCCATTTTTGGAATGTAATCCTGGTTTTAACCAGGCTGACTCGGGTTCGAGCTTTTGTGCATTCCGGATCAGCATCGGCCACCAGGCAAAATCATAATGCAAGTTTTGAAAGTCTCCTGCTGCTATTTCATTTAAATCGTAGAATAAAACACCATTTCCTTTTGGTTTTTCATTCCACATAAAGCTATACCATTCATTTTTGTAACTGCAAAAAACAGGCTTACTGCCTATAATAAAATCAGAAAATAAAAATATAAACACGATGCAATGAATCGATAGACTCAAGCACAAATGATTTTTCCAAAGTTGTATATAGTTTCTTTTCAAACTCATGCTTTGGAATCCAATTGAGGATTATAAATCCGGTAAAGAATGTCGCTGATTAAAAATCCAAATATGGTAAGTGCCGAACCAAGCAATAGTAAAAATTGAACCTGGGGCCAATCCCGAACAGAAATCGAATGATACATCAATCTCCCTAATCCGGGAATACTAAATATTTGTTCGATGATTAAGGAGCCTGATATTAATGCAGGGAATAAACTTCCAATCCATGCAATAAGCGGAACCATAACCACCGGAAATGCTTCGTCTTTTAATGCTTGACGATAACTCATGCCACTACTCAATGCTCGAATCCAATAAAATTTATGAGTTACTTCCTCCATCCCATTTTTTATTAACCTACTGAGATAGGCCAAAGAAGGAATAATAAAACAAACCAACGGTAAAATCATAAATTCAGGTTGTTGGATCCAAATCAACCAGGGATTTGAAATGGAAAGACTTTGCATTCCGCTTGGAAATATTTTTAAAAAATCAGGATTTGCAAAAAATAAAAGCAATAAACTTGCCAACCAAAATACCGGAATTGCATGAATCCAAATTAAACAAGAATTAATAATTTTTAAGCCAATAGACTTTGGATACATTACCGAACTGCGTCCCAACCAAATGCTGATGCATAGAATTAATCCAATGGCTGGCAGTTGAAAACTCAAAGACCATGGAAGTGCATCTTTAAATTTTTTAGAGACTGCTTGTTGATCTACAACGGACCTTCCGAAGTCGCCCGATAAATACTCAGTCAATTTATTGTGAAAATTATTGTTAACTCCATTCCACCAAAACTGGGGCAGAATGGAAGCTGTTTGCATGGAATCCGTTTTTGACGGAATCCAGCTAAAATAAAACAATGGAATTTGTACCGGATCAATGGTTTGACTTTCATGTTGTCCGGCATTTTCTGAAAGCATGATTTCATTGTAGGATCCGGGAATTAAGCGGATCAGCCAACAGGACAGATACAACACAAGGATCAGGCTAAAAATACCAAATCCAATTCTTTTGAATATAAAGGATACCATGCATTGCAAATATCAGACATTTAGAGGGAACACACTAACAAATTCAAAAAGGATGATTAATTGAATAATTAAATGTTTAATTAGCAGTATTATATTTGGATGATGCAAGCCAGACCCGGTCCCTTGTTTCATGAGTTTTAGGATTTATTCCAGGATATTATGTGCCAGATATTTTACAATTATTTTGAAAGCTTACCCAGAGTTCTTTAAGTGATAGGAACCATACTCGTGCTTCAAACAGGATTTATTTTATTTGCTCTTTGCTTTTAAAGACAAAGTAAGTCTTCAGTACCGTTGATTTATTCAGATCCTTAAGAAGTTTTGTATCTGATCTGGTTAAGTTTTTCATTTTTGAAACACAGCCCACAGTAAAACAATTGGTTACGTGGTATAACTTTTGTTGCGTTGGCTTTTATTAGTTGTACCCTTTGGCGCATTCAATATTATCCAAGGTTGGTAATGCATTTATTATTTGAACGCTGATCAAAATTCAACGAATGTATTTAGAATTTTGTGATTTTCCTTCTGATAGCATTTCAATACTTTTTTGAATGCGTGCCAATCGGGTTGCATCGCGTTTGGCTTCCAATATGTAATTTATATATTCCCGTTTATGCGAATTGGAAAACGCATTAAAATTCTTCTTTGCAAGGGCATGCTTATTCAATGCACGTTGAAAATCATCCGGAATTACAATAGCTGAATCCGGAATCTTTTGGACGGGTTTTGAAAGCTTAATTCCTTTTTCATTAAGATCCATGGCCTCCTGGATGCAGGCTTTTAAAACTTTTTTTGAAGGCAGGTCCTGAATGCAACTGATTTTTCCAAAATCTCCCATCGCCGTTTTTCCTTTATCCGTAAGCAAATTACTGGATTTAACCATCAACTTTTCTTTCCAAAATCCAAAAGCACAATGCTGTTTAAAAGCAGCCATGCTGCAGAGGATATCCCCTTTATACAGAAAATGTGGAAAATTCCATTTCATGGTTTCGACACATTCCGGACAATTGGCATGCACTATATCTCTTAAAAATTTCAAAATCTCCTGTGCAAACGGAGCTGATTTAGAAATGTAAGCATCGATGCGCGGATCCAAATTTTGCATAAATTCAAATTACACGGCTAAGATAAGTACTGCTATTTTTTTTGATTAAGTTTTACAAATTAAACTCAAATTAGTAACTTTATAAACCAGAATGTTTAAAAATTATTCTTAGAGGTCTTTTTGCTTCTAATAGGGATCTTGTTAAAATTAAAATTATGAGCCCGATACCTTATTGCATATTAAATCCTAAAATTGACTTATTAAAAATTTTAAGTTTTGTTCTTTTGTTTCCAATTATTGGTACTGGGCAACAAAACCGAATCGTTGCACCAGATGACATGGTGGTGAGTTGCGGATTTCAATTTACTACTAAGGATTTGTCTGATACCAGCAGCACCTTATTTGGCAAGCTCCAAATGGATTCCAGTCAACGAAAAAAATTAATCAGTCTGGATGTAGTTTGTAAACAGCTTTGTGAATCAAATAAGAAAACCGGTTATCCGGGACCCATACCACCGGCTCCATCTGAACCTCCGGCTTCGGCGAAAGCCTGTGCCTATTTTGGAGCTTTATTTGATTCACTTCATAAAAATAATTTGTATGAAATGGTATGGGGCTTTGATGGATACCTTACAAATCCATTGGAGTTAAATTACACGTTGGAAGTTTCAGATTTGAGATTTTGCAATCAGGGTAAAATTCTTCGTATATTTTCCACACAGGGACCAAATCAAACCCTTTTAAAAGATACACAAACCATTTGGGTGGTCAACTGCCATCCGTTTTATATTAATACCCTGGACTTATGCGATCCAAATGATGATGTTGTAATTCCGGATTGCGATTTGAAACAGGTCCAGTATGGTTGCAATATTCCAAAAAGAGATACCAGTTCCTACCCAAAATTACCAATGGATTCCTGCCGTTCGATTGGAATCGATTTTGTCGATTCGATTGGAGTTCAATTGCCGGAACATTATTTTTATGTATTACGGCAATGGCAATTGACTGATTGGTGCCAGTTTGATCCAACGGACCCAGATTCCAAAGGGCGTTTTAACATAACAGATACGATATTTGTAATTGATGATCAATCCCCTAAAACATCCATAGCCTTAACCGATTGTACAGAAGCTGATTCAACAGGATTTGCTCAGGTAATGATTCAAGCCCATGCAACGGATAATTGCACGGCGGTTGATTTTATTAGATACTCATATTTAATTGATTTGAATAATGATGATGCCGGTATCTATGATGGATCTGATTTAAAAGTGGGTCCGTTGACCATTAGGGAAATGGTAGCAGGTAAAATTCCAACTTTTAATTACAATCCATATGCGACAATTCAAAACAATGCACAAATTGCAGATGGAAGCTATCCTATCGGAAAACACAAAATTGTGTATGTCACTGTAGATGGACTTAATAATGAATCAAAAGATACCGCCTATTTTGAAGTTGAAAGACAAGAAGCTCCTGAAGTAATTTGCCCTTCGGAAGTGTTTAATATTCCTGTGCATCTTCCACAATCCATTGTATTGGATATTAAAACCTTATTATCCAGTGTAGTTGACAATTGTACAGTCTATTCCAAATTAAAAATCTACCTGGACGGACAGAAAGAAAAAATTCAGGACCTTATTAGCTGCGAAGATTTTTTTGAAGTCGGTAATCCGGATACGCTGAAACGCGATTACAAAATATATATTGAAGATGCTGCGGGGAATATTAAAATTTGCACTGTTAATGTAAATTTTATACGCTTGAATGCATGCGATACTCAAAACAGGATTGATCATTCGGGTCAAGTAATTACTCAAAGATCCAAACCGATAGCCCAAGCCAGAATTTTAGTTCGTTCTGATTTACAAAACCAGATTCTTGACAAAAAAGATTGCAATTCGAATTTTGAATTTTCTACATTTAGTGTGAATCCAGGATTTTATCTTGATATTAAAAAAATTGATGCAGTTGCCAATGGGGTTGATGTGTTGGATGCATTTTTAATTTATCAGCATTATTTAGGAATCCAATCTTTATCAAATCCTTTTGATTACCAGGCTGCAGATCTGCATAAAAATCAAATAATTACTCCGGCGGATGTACATCAAGTGCTTCGAATCATTTTAGGAATAAATAGCAATTCAATTAATCCTGAAAATTGTTGGTTATTTTTTAATGCAAAAGATTCAACTTCAATCTCCGATGTAAAATTATTAAAAGATACCATTCTCACGTGCATCGGTCTAAAATTAGGCGATATTACAGGAGATGCTTTAACTATTTGTGATGAAAAATATGTTGAACCAAGCAAATGCATTAAACTATACTATCCCGCACTCCAGGCTGAAAAAGGAAAGCAATACAGAGTGCCCGTCACGTGTTCAAATTATAAGTCGATCATCGGATTTCAATCCGGTTTTCAACTTGTTGGAACGGATCTAATATTGGATTCTATTCTGGAAGGAAAACTCAAATTTCCCTTTAGCTTTAAACAAACTGATCTCAGATTAGATTCAACACATTTTAATTTTGTATTTGTGACACCTTCTCCGGATTTATATAATCTGACTTCAAATGAAGTATTGTTTGAATTGGTTATCACTGCTAAAAAAGACGGATTGTTTACGGATTACCTGGTTCCAAATAATCTCACTTGCAAAACCGTGGCATATCAGGAAGATAAAGAAGCCTTATCGATTTGCACGAATTCAGTCCTGATCGATGCAAAAGATTTAAAGTCTTATGAGCCCTCAATCTTTCCCAATCCATTTTCGGATAATCTTCAAATTCGTTTTCCACATAATTTTAATAAATCCAACTTACAAATTGTGGATGTATTTGGAAGGCAAATTTATTCAACTTCTTTAAATACGAATCTTAATCAAGTTTTGGAATTACCAGGTTATCTATTTCCAAACAAGGGTATTTTTTATATCAAGCTCCAATCGGATGATGTAAGATTGGTTAAAGTAATTGTAAGGGAATGAAGGAAAATGCTGCAATGCTGCAATGCTGCGATGCTGCAATGCTATAATGAATTAATGTTTAATAAATTTGAATGGACTGCCAAGTTACCGAAGGCGTCTCGCCGAGGTTTGTACGACTCATGAAAGAAGAAGGAAAGTCTGTAGGGAAATGCTGCAATGCTAAAATGCTGCAATTCTATAATGAATTAATGTTTTAATAAATTTGAATGGACTATCTAGTTACCGAAGGCGTCTCGCCGAGGTTTGTACGACTCGTGAAAGAAGAAGGAAAGTCTGTAGAGAAATACTGCAATGTTACAATGGTGCAATTCTATAATGAATTAATGTTTTAATAATTTTGAATGGACTATCTAGTTACCGAAGGCGTCTTGCCGAGGTTTGTACGACTTATGAAAAAAACGAGAAAAGTCTGTAGAAATTTAGTCTGTAGAGTAGTGCTGCAAAGTTTGGAAACACGAAATAAAAACACTCAAATCGTAAAAAAACAAACGTTCCAAAATCAAGGGTTTCAACCCTTGATTTTTGGAATGTTTATTTTTGAAACATTGTAGGATCGAACCATTACAGCATTGCAGAATTGCACCATTGCAGCATTGTACCATTTACTCCAGCTATTTTAACCGAAATGCAACAAAGAAATAATTATTAGCTGCTGCGATTAATTCAAAATCGAGGTAATAACTTTCTCTGAAATTTTTAAAGGCCAGGTACTCATGCCTTGGAACTGTAAATTCATCAAACATTACAATATCACCTTTTTTAAGATAGGGTGCAAGCATGGTCAGCACATATAAACTGGATGAATACAGATCCGCATCCATATGGATCAGTTTTGGAAGATTCCAATCTGCATCTTTAAGAAACAAAGGAACCGTTTTTTGAAAGAGCCCTTTATAAAACCGAACCCGTTCATCTTTTATATCGGGAAGCTTGGACCCGGTGCTCATATCCCCTGCTTTAAAAATCCCCCACTCTTCCGGTAAACCTTCAAAAGTATCAAATCCATGAAATCTGGATTCAGGGTGTTGATTGTGTTTCACCCACCAGGAAAAAGAATGCCCTGCCGCTACTCCAAATTCCAAGTACAACAAGGGTTTGTCCAATCCTTGATTTGAAACTAAATATTGATACAAATCGTAACGTTTCAGGTAATTCCAATCTGCCGAGTAAAAATCATTAAAGCTTATTGCTGGGTGACTGTGAACCCATTTGGAAATCCCTGACAAATGAACAAGGTTTAGCAAAATTTTAGAGAAGGGTTCAAAAACAACATGAAGCCTCAAACGGATAAACAAGGCTTTAAGTTTTCGGATAATGGAAAGTTGAAAAGACATCTGATTTATTGAAAACCAAAGATAGGCCTGAAAGAATTATCAGAAACCAGATACAATAATTATATGTTTGACGTTGATAACTTTGCATTTAATTGCTTCGATCAAACCCATGAAAAAAAGAAACATACTTACGATCCTTTCGGCTGCATTTATTCTATGTCTGGCAGCCTTTACCTATAATAAGGAATTTGAAATCGCCAAAAACATTGAAATATTTGCAAACGTCTATAAAGAAATCAATTCCAATTATGTAGATGAAACCAATCCCTCAAGCCTGATGAAAACCGGCATTGATGCCATGCTTCATCAGCTGGATCCGTTCACAAATTACATTTCAGAGGTTCAAATTGAAAACTACCGGCTGGCTTTTGAAGGAAAATACAATGGAATTGGCGTTCGAGCCAAGCGAATTGGGGATTATGTCACCGTAACGGAGGTTTACCAGAATTATCCGGCCTTTAAAGCCGGCATCAAAGTAGGTGACCAGGTTTTGGCAGTAAATGGTCAGGACGGGAAGGGAAAAGAAAGCGAGGATCTCTTTCAGATTGTCCGGGGTATGCCAAAAAGTGAAGTTGAATTTACCATAAAACGGCCCGGTATTAAAGAAAAACTAAATCTAAAGCTGGTCCGGGATGAGGTTAATATTCCGAATGTACCTTATTCAGGGATGGTGAATGCGGATGTTGGATTCATCTATCTAAGCACTTTTACAGAAAATGCAGGTAAAAATGTGCGGGAAGCCTTAAATAAACTTAAGGCCGACCATCCGAATATGAAGGGAGCCATTCTGGATCTTCGAGAAAATGGGGGTGGACTTCTGAGTGAAGCAGTAGAAGTGTCAAATGTGTTTATCCCTCAGGGTCAATTGGTTGCAAGCACTAGAAGTAAATTAAAAGAACGCGAACAACTTTATAAGACCTCGAATCCACCCGCAGATCCAACCATCCCGCTGGTTGTTTTGATTAACAATCACTCGGCCTCTGCATCAGAAATTGTAAGCGGAACCATCCAGGATCTAGATCGTGGGGTCATTCTTGGTCAAATTTCATATGGAAAAGGCCTCGTTCAAAATACGAAAGACGTAGGTTACAATGCGAAGGTTAAATTGACCATTGCGAAATACTACATTCCCTCCGGAAGATGCATTCAAAGTGTAAAGTATGAAAATGGTGAACCGGTCCATTTGCCAGATTCCTTGCGGGTTGCGTTCAAAACGCGGAATGGACGGACCGTTTATGATGGAGGTGGCGTAAAACCTGATATCGAATTACCGGATGCAGACTATCCCAGAATTATTAAAAAATTAATAGATCAAGATTTGATTTTTAATTATTGCACAGAGTTTTGCCTTAAAAATCCGGCACCGACAGATCCAAAATCCTTCGAATTTGCTGGTTTTGAAGAATTTATAAGCTATTTAAAATCAAAACAATTTGACGATCTGGATACCCTGGAGGTAAAATTGAATGAAATTCAAAACCTGTCTGCAAAGGAAGGCGATCAAACGATTGCTGAGAATGTCACAAAAATGAAAAACCACCTGAATCAAAAGCAATGGTCTGAATTAACAAAGCATAAAAGTCTGATTTCCAATATCATAGAAGAAGAAATTGTCAGAAGAAGCTTTTATGAGGAAGGCAGTATTCAAAAGAAAATGGTTCATGATCCTATTATAAAAGAAGCCTTAAGTATACTATCTGATCCCCTTCGTTACAGTAAGATACTTGGAAAGCCTTGAAAGAACCCTTGATTTTGATGATTGAAACTTCCGGACCAATTTGTAGCGTCGGAATAGCACATGGGAACAAGCTTCTTAACCTGTCTGAAGACCATCAGGGCGAACATACCCGTGTGTTAAATGATTTGATTCGAAATGTCTTAAAGCAGTCTGATGTTACTTTAAAGGAGCTGGATGCAATTGCTGTAAATGAAGGGCCGGGATCCTTCACTTCTTTACGGATTGGTGTTGTAGCGGCGAAAGGCATGGCTTATGCTCTGGAAAAACCATTGCTATTGATTCCTGGATTAAAAGCCCTGGCCACCACAGCAAAAGATCAAATTCCGGATGCTTTATATTACCTGCCCCTAATCGATGCCCGGCGAGATGAAGTGTATCTGGCAGTTTATAATTCAAATTTAGAAGAAGCCTTAGTTAGTCCCGTTGCTCAAATTTTGAATAATGAATTACAAACACGACTCAATATTGGAGTAGGGAAATGCGTTATAGCTGGAACAGGAGCCTTTAAATGGGAACAATTTATAAGCAATTGGCCTGTTTCAGTAGCAGAAGCACCCCTTTCGGCATCCAATTTAGTAAAAATAGCATTTGACCGATGGGGTCAAGGAGATTTTGATTCTGTTTCAGAAGCCAAACCCTTTTATCTCAAGGAACCAAATATAACTATTCCCAAAGAAAAACTCATAAGTCGTTGAACTTTAGTCCGATTTGATCCATTTATATATATAAGAACACCTAATATATATGAGATCCGGAAAATATTTAAGACAACTTTCAAAATCGGCACAGTTTTAGCTTAATTCTTAGCTGTTAATGCATTTTTAAAAAACTGTGACATGAGGAATAAAAAGAACGAAACGATTACTCTCAAAAAAGGACCAAAAGAAGTTCAATTAGACTATTCAGATCTAAGAAGGGCTGTATTAGTTCTTCGTGCGGTCAACCACAAGCTTCGCCAGCGTGTGATTGACTTACTGGAGGAAAATGATACGATGACCGTCACAGACATCTATATTAAACTTCGTTTGGAACAATCGGTAGCCTCTCAGCATTTGGCTATTTTGAGAAGAGCCGGGGTAGTCGCAACCGAGAGACAGGGTAAATTTATTTATTACTCTCTCGACAGAGACAGGTTAAATCAAATCTCCAAATTAGTGGAAGATTTAGCGGGTTAACCATCCCACTTTCCATGTATCTTGATCAGGCAATAGTACACACTGCAACGTTACTCACTGATTTACACTGCATTAATAAATAAAAAAAATATTTAATATTTATTTGCAATTCCGAAAAATCTTCTCATCTTTGTTCCGTTAAGGTCAACTACGAAAATCAAAATAAGAAACTTCGATGAAGAAGATTAAGGTAACATTTAATCCTGTCCAACTCGATTATTCCTGTGAGCTCATGAGAGCATTAGCCCACCCTTTGCGGCTAAAAATTCTTGAGTTTATTGATAGGAATGGTTCGGTAAATGTCAATAAGATTTACTCGAGCTTAAATATCGAACAATCAGTCACTTCGCAACATCTCAGCATTCTTCGACTTACAGGCGTTATCGCCACAGAAAAAGTTGGAAAATTCGTGCATTGTTCGATTAATTATCCCACTGTGGAAAAAGCTGAGAAAGCTGTAAATAATTTCTTGGGGAGAACGGCAGTACTCGCAACAAGTAATTAAAACTAAAGGCTAAAAAAGCCGGGAGTTTTTTGCTTGAAAATCTTTGCTGTTTATATGGTGAATCCAATTTGCCATGGAGCAAATCACAAAGAGCAATTAGCAATTAGCAATTTTCAATGGAAGATTCCATTAGTCATTGAACATTGAGCATTGAATATTGAGCATTTCTTCTCCCAAGCATGCTTTTTAATCTTCAATGAGCAATGATCAATTAGCAATTTTCAATGGAGGATCTCATTAGTCATTGAACATTGAGCATTAAATATTGAGCATTTCTTCTCCGGATCTTGCTTTTTTAATGTTCAATGAGCATTGATCAATTAGCAATTTTCAATGTAAGATTCCATTAGTCATTGAACATTGAGCATTGAATATTGAGCATTTCTTCTCCGGATCATGCTTTTTAATGTTCAATGAGCAATGATCAATTAGCAATTTTCAATGGAGGATCTCATTAGTCATTGAACATTGAGCATTGAATATTGAGCATTTCTTCTTCCAAGCATGCTTTTTAATGTTCAATGAGCAATGATCAATTTGAAGACGATACTTCTTCTTTTTCATGCGGCTTGAGTTTTTTATAAAATATAAAAAACAGGCAAATGCCACAAAAAATGGAAGAATCAGCCAGATTAAAGACCGGACGGAAAAACTCAAAGTCTTCACCGGCCCAAAAGGGAAACCACTCCGGAAATGTCCCTTTAAACATGGGAAAATAAAACATATCCACCACGCGCCCCATTAATATGTCAGCATAGCCTCCATCCTCCGGAAACAGCACCGCTTGTCCACCGTGATAAGGAGAAGCAGAAAAAATAAGTCCATAGAATATTGAATCAAGGATATTGCCCAATGCTCCGGCCAGGATCATCGAAAAAGCAATAATTAATCCAATAAATTCTTTTGCTTTAATCATCCGAGCCAATAAGTAAAACAGAAAACTGACGGCAACAATTCGGAACAAGCTTAAAGCAAGTTTGCCTTTGGAGCCCCCCAGACTTAAACCAAATGCCATACCTTCATTCTCAACAAAATGAATCCGAGCCCAGGATTGGCCTAAAATCAAAAATTCCTGTCCTTGCTCCATATGCGTCTTAATCCAAATTTTTAAAATTTGGTCCAGACACAGGATTAACAAAATGGTAAAGGCCGAAACCTTATAAAGATAATTTCCTTTCATGAGCATGCAAAGGTATATGATGCAAGGAATATTCTAAAAATTCACCAATTTTAACGTTCCAATTGAGTCCCATGCGGTACAACCTATTCGTAATTCTTGCTTTCTTTTGTCTTTTTAAGGTATTTGGGCAATCCCAAAAGGAGCTGCCGATTCCACTAAAAAGTCTTTTAGGAGGCGGTGGCTGTTGCTGTGGACAATTTTCAGAGATTTTTTTTCCAAACCTCGATTTTGAAACAGGCCCTCTTCCCTCACCTGGTACTTTTTTTGTTTATAGCGCCGGTCAGAATTTTGGCGGGTGGACGGTGACTCGTGCTACCATTGACCATTGTGATGCCGGAGTTGGTAATTTAGGAGCCGGAAATCCAAATGGGGCGAGTTTTTTTGTAGACCTGCACGGATCCCCCGGATTGGGTGGTATCTCCTACGATTTATTTGGCTTGACTCCCGGAAACCAATATCGCATTGATTTTTGGACCGCACAAAATGGAGGTGGTTTTTCATCGCTCGGTAATTTAAAGATTGCCGGAGGTGCCTGGTTGGATGTAAGTTGGACCGTTTCTGTTTCGGGAGCTGTATCCTGGCGCAAAGAATCCTACATGTTTATGGCCATGGCGGCTAATGCTACAATGGAATTTAGCAGTACGGGGCCTATCCCATACCAAGGGACCTTGATAGACGACATCCATATTTTTGAGTGTCCGGGTGATCAGGAACTACCGGTAGTAAATAACCCTCAGGATGATCTGGAAGTGGAATGTGATAAAGAGGTTCCTAAAGCACCGACCCTTTCTGTAAGCGATAATTGCGATCCCAACCCAATAGTAACTTTTGTTGAAACCAAACAAGTAATTGACGCCTGTTCTAAAAGAATTACCAGAAATTGGACCATAAAAGACAATTGCGGTAACATCAATTATGAAGAACAAATAATAGATGTCATCGATCGAAATCCACCGCAGTTTACTAAGTTGCCCGAAACCAAAACGGTATTCTGCGATAAAGATGTTGTCAAGGAATTTAATGACTGGATCAAAAAGAATGGAAATGCTTTGGCAACAGATGCCTGTGGTCCGGTTAGCTGGAGAACAAATTACGATCATCCTCCTTCCAAACATTGTGATACCATTCTGGTGGAGTTTATAGCAATTGATCATTGCGGACAAGAAAATTTGGAATATGCTCCCTTTATTGTTCGTGATACCCTTGCTCCTAAATTTATCATTAAAGCACAAAACAAAAACCTGGTTTGTGTATCAGGTATACGAGATTCTTTACGAAACTGGTTGGCCAGCTATGGATATTCATCCAATCAATCAGATTGCGATACCATAATTAAGAGTTCAAATTTTAATGGAGATTCTTCTCGCAATCCTTTGACACTTACCTTTTATGCAAGAGATGCTTGTGGAAATGTCGATAGCAGCAAAGCAAGTTTTAGCTACCGAAACAACAGCGATACGTTTCGTATCATACAATATTCTTGCAATTTTTCGGGAAATCAAATGGATACCGCTGTTTTTAGTTCTAAGGGTTGCGACAGTGTAGTAATTACACAAAAAATAAAACAACTTGCTGATACGACATATATCGATCAATTTAGTTGTGATCCTCGTGCAAACACACATGATACGGTTCGCTTATTAAATGTGAATGGTTGCGACTCGTTGATTTTTTACTTAACAGAAATTAAACCTTTAGATACTACACGTCTTCAAGTATTTGATTGCAATTTTCCTGTTTTTACTATTGATACAACACAACTTCAAGGTCAATTTTGTGATTCGGTTATTATAACTGAAAAGATTCCATTAATAAAAGATAGTATCCAAATAAAACAAACTACCTGTGACAGTCTTACCGCAGGAGTTAAAATTTTTCAGTTGATCAATCGATTTGGCTGCGACAGCATTGTAAGGATCCAGACTGATTTTACCGGAATTATTAGCAATCATATTACTAAAATGGAATGCGGCTTGTCCAATAATTATGTAGATACCTTAACGTTTTCAACAGCATCTTGCGATAGTTTAGTGATCACGCAACACATTGCCTTGAAAATAGATACTACCTATACTACAAACACAAGTTGCGATTTATTAAAAGCCGGAGTAGATACAATAATATATCAAACCAGTACTTGCGACAGTATTTCAATTTTAACCACCGTATTTCTGCCTTCAGATACCACCCGGATTATTTTAACTACTTGTAATTTAAATAATGTAGGTATAGATACAAGTATTTTTAGTACCACTACCTGTGATAGTCTTGTTATTGTCAATACGCAGTTTATCCCTTCTGATACAACCCGAATAACACAAACAAGCTGTGATATTAAACAAGTTGGAGTGGATACCCTACTTTTTAATACAGCACCCTGTGATAGCCTGGTTATTGTAACTACTCAATTCATTCCTTCAGATACCAGTTATATAAGTCGGAATAGTTGTGATGTAAACTTAATAGGCATAGATACATTAGTGTATGCAACAAGCCAGTGTGATAGCATCGTCTTTTTACAAACAAATTGGATTCCTTCTGATACCATTCAACAAACTCAAAAATCCTGCTTGCCTGCAAATGCAGGAATTGATACCGTGTTTTTATTGAATGAATTTGGTTGCGATAGCATCATCGTAACGAATACTTTGTATGAGCCCTTGCGAGTCCAATTTAAATTGGATTCAATCAGTTGCTTTGACAAAGAAGATGGTCGTATTGAGATTTTAAATTCCCAAGACTTTCAATCACCGTATAAAGTATTCTTTGATGGTCAAATTTTCGGCAATCAGGATCGGGTGGATCAATTGAAGCCTGGTCAACACCAATTATATGTAATAGACAATCAAGGTTGTGTAACCGATTCTATTTCTTTTAATTTAGAAAACCCGGCAGCATTTATAACTGAACTTGGCAACGATTTGGAAGTTGAAAAAGGCAGTTTGGTAAAATTGGAATTACAAACAAATCGCAATTGGCAACACATTAGCTGGAATCCTTCATTCCTTGTTGGATGCTTTGATTGCAATCCGGTACAATTTCAAGTACAAAACGAACAATGGATTTACAGCTTGGCAGTAGATGAACGAAATTGCGAAAGTTTGGATTCTGTATTAATCCGTGTTAAAGAACCCGCAAAAGTTTTTGTTCCAAATGGATTTTCTCCAAATGGCGACAACATCAACGATTATTTTTATATCCAGGGTGACCCAACTGCCATCGTAGAGTTGTTTCAAATTTTTGATCGTTGGGGCAATTTGGTTTTTGAAAAAACAAATAGTCCAGTTAATGATCCAGTTTCAGGCTGGGACGGAAGTTATAAATCCGAAAAAATGAATCCGGCAGTTTTTATTTATGTTGCAAGAATAAAATTCAGCAATCAAGTTTTAGTTGAATTAAAAGGTGATCTCAGTTTAATTAGATGAAAAATCAATTGATAAAAAGGAATTTTAAACTCCTGTTTAAATGGATTTGTTTTGCATTGCTTTTTATACAATTTGAGTTTACTGTATTTAGTCAACCAACATGTTGTTGTGGTTCACCCAGGGTTTTAGATTTTCCAGGATTTGATTTTGAATTTCCTCCAGATCCACCTCCGGGTTGGTTTATCTGGTATCCGGTTGGATCCAATATGGGTCCTTGGTTGATAACCAAAGGATACGTCGATCATGTAGATAAAGCTCATTATTTTAATACCGCAAGTGGCAATCCAAATGGAGCGACCAATTTTGTAGATTTATATGGTTCCGTACCCAATACAGGAAGTTATCCAGGGGCAATGCAATATACTTTAACAGGACTTACTCCATCCTATTTATATACCTTGGAATTTTATTATGCCAAATTTGATATCCCGGGAGATTATCGCGCCAACATTAAGGTAGCAAATGGCAATTGGTTGGACGTAAAATTAACAGCAACCAATCCTGGAAATATCATTTGGTTAAAAGCATCTTATAATTTTGTTGCGCAAGCAGTATCTGCTGATTTAGAATTTATAGACATTTCACCAAGTTATGGAATTGGTGTTTTGATTGATGACATTACAATTTATGAATGTCCGAATGATGTAGAAAAACCCAGCTTGCTCGATCCACCTGAAGATTTACAAGTTGAATGCGATGCACAGATTCCACCAGTTCCAAAATTGAATGCTGCTGATGATTGCGATGCCAATCCGCTGATTACTTTTAAAGAATCAAAAATTGTTTTGGATGTTTGCAAAAAAAAGATAAACCGCGAATGGACCGTAAAAGATGACTGTGGAAATTCTATGGTGTATCAGCAAGTCATTGATGTGATTGATGAGAATCCACCTGATTTTACTAGTTTACCTGCAGACCTGAGTGTAAATTGTGATGCAGATATTTCAAAAGAATTTAATGCATGGATTAAAGCACATGGAAATGCAATAGCAACGGATGTATGTGGATCTGTAAGCTGGCGGATTATTTACGATCATTTACCTAAATCGATTTGCGACAGCGTGTTGGTAGATTTTATAGCCTTCGATAATTGTGGCAATGAACGGGTTGAAAGTGCATATTTTATAGTTAAAGATTTAGCAGGCATCCATTTTAATGTAAAACCACAAGATAAAATTTTTACAAGCGGAGCATCTGTTAGAGATTCATTGAGAGACTGGTTAAATAATTTTGGATATTCCTCAGCAAAATCCAATTGCGATACCGTTCTATTTACTACAAATTTTAATGGGGACTCATCAAAAAATCCATTAAAGCTCCAATTTTATATCCAGGACCGTTGTGGGAATATTGATAGTGCATCTGCAACATTTGCATTTAGGACATCCAGTAGTGTCACCTGCTGTTGTGGAACTCCCAATGAATTATTTTATTCCAATCTTGATTTTGAATCCCCTCCAACAGCTCCACCCGGAGGATGGATTGACTACAGTGCCGGAGACAATTATGCAGGTTGGAGTATTACTTCAGGATCCATCAGCATACATGATCCCGCACATTTAAATTTAGGGGATGGTAATCCAAATGGATCAACCCAACACATGGATTTGCATGGATTTAATCAAGGTGCTGCCTCTTATACTTTAACGGGATTGACAGCCGGCAATGAATACACCATCAATTTTTGGTATGCCATTCATAGTTTTGGTGCCAATGTTTCTGCAAGACTTACCGTTAATGGCGGAAGTCTATTGAATGAAAGTTGGTCTGCCAGTAATTTTGGGAATGTAGTTTGGTTAGAAAAATCATATGCTTTTATTGCCGATGGTCCGGTTGCAAACATGGAATTTACAGGAACCGGTGCTTCGCCTTGTTGCGGAATGCTTATTGACGACATTCGCATTTTTGAATGTGTACTTGATACTGAGAAACCTGAGGTGCTCAATCCTCCAGATGATCTGGAATTTGAATGTGAAATGGATGTTACGAAAGCACCCGTCTTAATGATTTCAGATAATTGCGATCTCAATCCAAAAATTAACTTTAAAGAAATCAAAGACCTGGTTGATCCTTGTACAAAAAAAATCACCCGCAATTGGGAAATTAAAGATGCTTGTGGAAACATAAGCAATGAGGAACAAATTATTTTTATCATTGATAAAACGGACCCACAGTTTACTAAAGATCCGGAAAACAAATTCGTTTTATGCGACAAAGACATACTTCAAGAATTTAATAACTGGTTACAAACAAGAGGAAATGCCAAAGCAAGTGATCTTTGTGGTCAAATTAGCTGGAGAACCAGTTATGACCATTCACCCCAAATGAGTTGCGATTCTGTCCTTGGTGAATTTATTGTTTCTGATCCATGTGGACATGAAGTAACTAAATATGCCTGGTTTGTTGTACAGGATACCTTGGCACCAAAATTCATTAATAAAGCTCAAAATATAAATCTGGTATGTGTGTCTGGTATCCGGGACACTTTGCGAAATTGGTTGGAAAATTTTGGCTATTCCTCCAATGCGATGGATTGCGATACAATCATTCGATCCAGTAATTTTGATGGAGATTCTACGAAAAATCCTATGGTCGTTACATTCTTTGCTAAAGACCGATGCGGAAATATTGACAGCAGTACCGCAAGTTTTTCCTATCGGGGTGGAACCGATACCTTTCGGATTACTCAATTCTCCTGCACCTTTCCAGGAAACAGTGTCGATACCCTGGTCTTTAGTTCCGGTGGTTGTGATAGTGTCGTCATTTCTGAAAAAATAAAACGAAGTGCGGACAGTACCTATATCAATACATCCAGCTGCGATCCTAAAATAAAAGTTTTTGATACCCTGCGATTGAACAATCAGTATGGTTGTGATTCCATCATTTTTACACAGGTCGTAATTCATCCCATTGATACCAGTCGACTAAAAATTTATGATTGCAGCTTTACAAGTATTGTTGTAGATACCGCTGTTTTTACCGGACAATTTTGTGATTCACTGGTCTTGACTGAAAAAATTCCATTGCGAAAAGACAGTACTTTTATTCAACAAACCAGTTGCGATAGTTTGGATACAGGTTTAAAATTTTTAAATCTGACCAATGTTTTTGGATGTGACAGTGTGGTCCGTATTAACACCACATTTTCTGGAGTTATCACGCAATTTATTACAAAAAACGAATGCGGTTTGGCTAAAAACTATACCGATACCCTCGTCTTCTCAACATCCAATTGCGACAGTCTGGTAATAACCAATCACATCGGATTAAAAATTGATACCAACTTTGTTCAACAAAGCAGCTGCGATTTAAGCCAAGCAGGAATTGATACCATCATTTACCAAACAGCAACATGTGACAGCATCGTAATTGTCAATACCCAATTTATTCCTTCAGACACTACATATATTCAACAATCGAGCTGTGATCCCAATTTAGTTGGCATTACCAGTAAACTTTACAATACGTCCACATGCGACAGTCTGGTAATTATCAATACACAATTTACACCTTCCGATACCACACGAATCAATTTAAGCAGTTGTGATATCAATCAAGTCGGAATAGACAGTATGTTGTTTGCAACCAGCACCTGTGACAGTTTAGTAATTATCAATACGTCTTTTATTTCTTCCGATACCACACGCATTTTCTTAACCAGTTGCGATGTCAATCAAGTCGGAATAGACAGCATGCTCTTTGCTACCAGCACCTGCGACAGTTTAGTGATTATCAATACCTCCTTTAAATCTTCTGATACCAGTTTGATCAATCAAGTCACTTGTTTGTCTTCAGCGGTTGGGCTGGATACGGTTCAGCTGCAAAAGAGCAATGGGTGTGACAGTTTAGTAATAACAAATACGGTGTTTGTTCCTTTGCGTTTGCAATTTAAATTGGATTCCATAAGTTGTCATGACAAAGCAGATGCAAACATTCAAATACTCAATGAGCAGGATTTTAGTAAACCCTATGTTGTTTATTTAAATCAAAGCAATGTAGGTCAACAAAACCAACTCACTAATTTAGGGCCCGGAAAGCATCAGGTGTATATCAAAGACCAGCAGGGATGTATAACTGATTCAATAGAGATCGATTTACAAAATCCGGAAGCTTTTACAACGGAATTAGGAAATGAGCAACTGGTTAATAAAGGCAGTCAGGTTCAATTGTTGTTACAAACCAATCACAACTGGCAGCATATCCAATGGAATCCATCGGGAGTGATCGGATGTATGGATTGCAATCCAGTGAGCTTTCAGGTAGATCAGGATACCTGGATTTACAGTTTAGCAATTGATGAGCGAAATTGTGAAAGTTTAGATTCTGTTTTAATCCGGGTTCGGGTAGATGCCAAAGTTTTTGTACCTAATAGTTTTAGTCCGAATGGAGACAACATCAACGATTATTTTTATGTGCAAGGTGACCCGCAAGCAGTAGTTTTATTAATGCAAATTTTTGATCGCTGGGGAAATCAGGTTTTTGAAACACGCAATGTTCCGGTCAATGAGCCTTTAAAAGGATGGAATGGATTTTTTAACAACCAACGAATGAATCCAGGAGTATTTGTGTATTTTGCAAAAATTAAATTATCGCCTGAGAATTCAATTGATTTAAAAGGAGATTTGAACCTTATCAAATAAACTTCGGGGATATTTTATTTTTATACAATATGAATAAGAAAATATTCTTATTATTTATTTGGATTTTTGTAAGCATTCATTCTGAATCCAATGCACAGATTAGCTGTTGTTGCGGCGCACCCAAACAATTGGATTTTCCCGGATTGGATTTTGAAATTGATCCGTTTCCACCCTTAAATAACTATTTTTATTATACTGCATTTACTACGTTTGGTCCATGGAATGTTACCCAAGGGACAATTGATCATGGAGGTGCTGAATACTGTGGAGGACTTGGACTTGGAAATCCAAATGGTCAAAGTCACTTTATAGATTTGTTTGGTTCTCCGCCTACTGGAAGTATTGCTGGCACGATAGAGTATCCGTTGTATGGCTTGACTCCTGGATTTCAATACACCATTAAATTTTGGTATGCAACATTTACATCGAATGGGAGTTTTTCTGCGAATTTAAAAATTGCAAATGGTTCCTGGCTTAATGTAACATGGACTGCAAATAATCCGGGTGCTGCTGTTTGGCTAGAGAAAACATATACATTTGTTGCACAAGCGACAACTGCGACTCTTTCCTTTACAGATACCGGTTCGAGTTCAGCCACCTATCAAATTGGAATGCTGCTGGACGATATTACAATTTTCGAATGCCCTACCGATCTTGAAAAACCTGTTGTCAACAATCCTCCTGATGATTACAATGTAGAATGTGATTTAGATGTGCCTCCGGTTCCAATATTAGATATCATGGATAATTGCGATGCGGACCCAGTGATTACATTTAGAGAAACTAAAGAAACATTTGATCCGTGCACTAAAAAAATTACCAGAAGCTGGGACATCAAAGACGATTGTGGCAACATTCAAACAGAAGTTCAAATTATTAATATCATAGATCAATTTCCACCGGAATTTACACAATTACCTAAAGATACATTTGCGTATTGTCAACAAGATGTAATGAAACTATTTAATGATTGGGTAAGGCAAAATGGATATGCCACTGCCACAGATGCCTGTGATGTAATCAATTGGAATTCGAGTTTTATACGAACACCCCGATTGACTTGCGACACGGTAATTGTTACATTTAAAGCAACAGATCATTGTGGAAAAGAAAGTACAGAATCCGCAAAATTTATAGTAAAAGATACCAGCGCTCCCCGGTTTATTTTACCCGCAATTGAT
>JADJOB010000002.1:1007500-1205000 GCA_016714025.1 Saprospiraceae bacterium
ACGATTCAAGTCCAGATTTTGTCTGTTACCTCTAAATCCATATGCTTCTGGTCCATTTTGATTGGCACGGGTTGTACTGTTTCTCATGAGACTGCCTCCAACATTATAAATTGGAATGATTACAAGTACAATTTTTTTCAGAAGTTCAGCATAACTGGTATCTGTTATAAGTTCTCTGGCAAAAAGCATGGCCGCATCAATGCCATCAGGCTCTCCCGGGTGAATGCCGTTGTTATAAAGTAAGATGACTTTTCCTGATTTTCGGGCACGAATTGGTGTAAAATCTCTATTGCCACTTATAAGAATCGTGTGAATCGGGAAAGATACGTCTGACGAACCTGATTCAACTACTTTTATTAAGCTGCTGGACTTGGCAAGTTGTTTATAAAAGGCAATGCATTCTGAATAAGTACAAGTTTGTTGATTGTTTTTTTCAAATGGCGTAAGTATCGATTGTCCTAAAAGCGTATGTTCATTTAAATGAAAAATGAATAAAAACGCTAAGAAGCGAGCGAATGTAAAAGTAAAGGTTTTCAATTTTATTAAATATGAAAAATTGCTGGTGATGAAATCTGGTAAATAAAAATTGTAGTATATTTATTTTAAATAACCCTGCAAAGGTATTTATTATTAAAACCATTTCATAGTGAGGCTCTTTAATCTAGAAATCAATTCGGTATGAGAATTCTCACAAATTGAAAATCCAGCTTGTCAGGCAAATATGAATGTACTACCTTTAGCAAAAATTTGAATATGGCGGTACGAAAGCCTTTTAATATACAAAAATGGGTTGAAGAACATCGGTCGGAGTTGAAACCCCCTGTAGGAAACCGAAATTTATATCAGGATGCTGAGGATTTTATAGTTATGGTGGTCGCAGGTCCTAATGCACGTAAAGATTATCATTACAATGAAACTGAAGAATGGTATTTTCAACTGGAAGGGGATATCAATGTTCGGATCCAAGAGGACGGGAAAGCGGTTGACATACCCATCAAGGAAGGAGAAATCTTTTTGTTACCTGCTAAAACACCCCATTCTCCGATGCGACCTCCTGGTACAATCGGTTTGGTGATTGAGGCCAAACGCAAACAAGGAGAGCAAGACGGGCTTATGTGGTTTTGTGATAATTGCAATACCAAATTGCACGATACCTATTTCCCTTTAACAAATATTGAAAAAGACTTTATACCAAGGTTTAAAGATTATTATAATTCTGAAAAAATGAGAACATGTCCAAATTGTGGACAGATCATGGAAGCAGATCCACGTTTTGTTGATCCATCATAATCTAATTTTTGAGTGCTGTTTATTTTGCTTCTGATTTTCACTTGGGAACTCCGGCTAAACTGGATTCAGTAAGTCGTGAAAAACTTTTAGTGAACTGGCTGGATTCCTGTAAATCAGATATGACGGCATTGTATCTGGTTGGGGATGTATTTGATTTCTGGTTTGATTATAAAAAAGTGATTCCCCGAGGGTTTATTAGAATTTTAGGCAAGCTGGCAGAACTGAAAGATAGTGGAATTTCAATTTATTATTTTACGGGTAATCACGATTTGTGGATGTTTGATTATTTACAGAAAGAATTAGCTATTCCAATCTATCATGAACCCATTGAAACTGAGATTCAAGGTAAAAAATTGTTGATTGGTCATGGAGATGGATTGGGACCGGGAGACCATGGTTATAAAATGATAAAAAAAGTCTTTTCTAACAAAGCAGCTCAATATTTATTTCGATGGATTCATCCGGATGTAGGAATTGCAATGGCTAATTTTTTTAGTTCGAAAAGTCGTGAATCACAGGATGCCATTCAGGAATTTTTAGGTGCAGATAAAGAATGGTTGATTCAGTATGCTGAAACGCAATTGCTTACGAAGTATTATGACTATTTTATATTTGGTCATCGGCATTTGCCAATTGATTTTAAATTAAAAAATGGTAAAAGTCATTATATAAATCTGGGGGATTGGCTCAATTTTCAATCCTATGCAGTTATGAAAGAAGGGGATTTAAAATTACAATTTTATATGAATCCACATGCTTCGATTGCTACTCATTAATTTGTTTGTTTTTCTGATTCAATTTCATGGAATGGGTCAGAAACTCGTCATGGAGCAAAAGGTTGATGCAAATACAGTATACCTGGATCATTTAAATCAAATCTATTTATTAGATAAAAAGGAGCACTCAATTTCTAAATATGATATCTCTTGGAAGCTATTAAACAAAACCAGCTTTAAACAGGGTTGGGATCAGGCACTGCTAGATGTGTCCGATCCTTTTAAAATTCTGATGTTTTATCCGGGAGATTATAAAATCCGAATGCTGGATGCCCATTTAAATGAAATTGGTTCATATGAAGAACCAGATCTCAATGAACAAGCTGCTGTATGTTATTATTCAACAGATCAAATTGCAATTTATACAAATAAAATTCTGAAACTTAAAAATTACCTGGATGGCTCAGAAGTTCAATCCGTACTTTTAATACAATCAGCAAACAATGACCATGCCGGACTTCCAAAATTAATCCAGAGTAATGGGTTTATCTATTTATTTCAACCCGGCATTGGAGTCACCCGATTTAACCAACAACTATTTGAAGACAAAGCCTGGAAATATAGTACGTTGTATGCGGTATCAGTAGTTGGAAATTACCTATATGGTATCGAAGGAATGAATCTACTTCAAATAGAACCTGTAAGCTTGAAGGAAAGCTTGATTTATTCTTTTACGCAACATGCTATTTCCTTTGCTGTTAATTCCAAATATGCAGTGATTTTAGATGGTATTCATTTAAAAGTTTTTGAGTTGTAATTATATTTATTCCGATATAATTAAATTCAAGATTTTTTAATAAGATAGGTGTAATTCACAATTAAAAGCATGAATTCCTTATCGCGCATCCATTGGTTATTGACTTTTTGGATGTTTTTAAAACCCTTATCCGGTCAACATTTCCATCCAGCTAACGTTCTATATGTATATTTAAACCTAAATTCGATTCTATGCACCGTATTTTACTCGTTTTGATCTCTTTTATCTTTTATTTTGAAGGCGCTCAGGCACAGGCCAAACGCTATATTTTTCTGGAGCATTTTACAAATTCACGCTGTGGAATATGTGCCAGTCAGAATCCCGGTTTTTATAGTCGATTAAAGGCCTATAAGAATGAATATCACCACATGACCGTGCATCCTCCAATACCTTATTCTCAATGTTTACTTTATCAGGCCAATGCGGCAGATAATTCAGCCAGGAGTAATTTTTATGGAATTCAAGGAACTCCTACAGTTGTTATTCATGGTCTTAGTTCAAAAACTGCCAATGGAGTTACGAATGCCGTATTAGATGCAGAACTTAACAAGACCTCCCCATTGGAAATAAAGGTTGTAGAAACCGGGACCCAAAATAGATCTGTTAGTGTCGAAGTTAAAACCATTGGAAATCGTCCTGCCGGTACCTATAAGTTAGTAGTCGTTGCGCTTGAAAAAGAATTGAATTATGCTTCACCAAATGGAGAAAAAATTCATTACAATGTATTTCGGGATTTTGTAAGTTCTGTAAATGGTGACGATATTAATCTGGCTGCAACGGGCTCTTCAGTGACTAAAAATTTCACAATTTCAATTCAACCTTCCTGGGTTGAAAATCAGATTTATATGTTGGCCTGGATACAGGATGTCAACACCAAAGAAGTTTTAAACAGTGGGACAAAATTTGATGGCCTTACAGCAACCCATGAAATTTCCGCAGATCAATTCAGTATTTATCCCAATCCGGTAAAGGACCAACTGAATATCCAATTTAAGCAATCCTTAAGTACAGATAGCAAACTGATTATCAACAATCTTTTTGGGAAGGAAATATATGCTTCTCAATTAAAGAATGGACAAAATCAAGTGCATCTTTCTGTAAGTGACTGGAATCGTGGAATTTATTTTGTTAAAATCCAGACTGGGAAAAAACTGGTCACTAAAAAATGGATTAAGGATTAACATTTCAGATTAATTTTTCACAGTTTATTTTTTATTTATTTCCACCCAATCGAATAAAGTTCGCAGCCATCTGGCCTTATTTTTTGTAGCCCTGATCTATGGTGCTAATTTCAGCATTGCTAAATTTTTGATGGATCCGGGTCTTGTTGGTCCAAATGCTTTTATTTTATTTAGGGTGATCAGTGCATTTGTTTTATTTTGGATTTTTACCCCTCCATCAAAGAAAATTGAGAAAGGCGATTTAAAACTTTTGATCATTTGCTCCATTTGTGGAGTTGCAGGAAATCAACTTTTATTCTTTAATGGCTTGCACTTAAGTTCTCCACTTAACGCGGCATTAATTATGGTCTGTACCCCCATTTTGGTTTTATTGATTAAAATGCTTGGTGGTTCTGTTTTGACAACATTGCAATGGATTGGTTGCTTACTTGGATTTACGGGTGCTTGTTATTTGATTCTGCATCAATTGGGTTCGTCTAAAAATATTTCAAGTGGATTGGGCGATATTATGGTTCTGCTAAATGCCAGTTTATATGCATATTATTTAATCAGAGTACCGGAACTGATTTCAAAATACGGTGCATTTCAAACCATGCGATGGACCTTTGGCCTGGCATTTATTCCAGTATTTATTTTTGGAATTGGTGAATCAATGGAAGTTTCCTTTTATAGTTTTAATGTGTATCATTGGCTGGCATTTGCTTTTGTGTTAATTGCCACCAGCTTTATTGCATATGCATTAAATTCTTACGCGTTGCAACACAGCGAAGCGGAGTTAGTAAGCAATTATATTTATTTGCAACCTCTTTTAGCAAGTATCATTGCAATTTTATTAAAAAAGGATGTACTGGAGTGGCAACATTTTCTATCCGGATCCCTCATTTTTACAGGCTTGTACCTTAGCTCCAGAAAAAAAAATAACTAAATGTTGAAAAAAAGCTGTCTTCGTGCTATGCAATGAAAATTAGGCAGTTACGAAATGGTATAAATCACATTTATAAAGTGTGCTAAGTGTAATGAGTTGTAAATCTTATTTTTATTAAAATGTAAAGAAATGCTAATACGTTCGAACTAATTTAAAAAAGCAGCGCCATCAGCAGCATTTCTGGATATTTGTTTTACTTTTACCACGCATTTAATAATCCCCTGAGGAAGGTATGCCGAAAAGAACGAAGCCGGATCATATACTCTCAAAACTTATCACAGAATTTGAAGAACAAGGCCAAATCCTGCACAAGGATCACTGGGAGGAAAAATCGTATATTAGATTGATCCAACATTATGAAAAACAATGCCAGCTCGATAAAGCGCTGGAAGTCACTGGTCTCGCCCTGAGACTCTATCAATACAAGCCAGATTTCTTCTTGATAAAAGCTAAATTATTGCTTTCGTTGCAAAAACCACAAGCAGCAATTTCGGTATTAGATCAGGCCTATGCATTCTCTCCTTTTGACCATGAAATTTCATTGTTAAAAGCAAAAGCATTTGCACTATCCCAACAGTTTGATGAAAGCATCAAAATTATTTACGATTTGAAATGCACATTCTCAAAATCCGATTTGACTGAATTATTATTAGTGGAAGCCTTTATCTACGAAACAATGAAAGACTTTAATAAAATGTTCGACACGCTCAAGGAAGCATTAACCTTGAATCCTAACAATCACGAAGCCCTGGAACAAATTTGGGTCAGTGTTGAGTTTTCTAAAAAATATGATGAAAGTGTAAAACTTCACCAGGAAATCATAGATAAAAATCCATATTCTTATTTAGCCTGGTATAATTTAGGTCATGCCTATTCCTGTTTGGGTGAATATGAAAAAGCCGTTGAAGCGCTGGAATATTCATTTCTGATCAACAGTCATTTCGAACAGGGCTACCTGGATTGTGCAGAATTGTGTCTGCAAGTCAATATGTACGAAAAAGCATTGCGTTGCTATCAGGAAGCCAATGAAATGTTTGGACCAGATGCCGAGCTCATCGTTTACATCGCGGAATGCCTGATTAAATTAAATAGACACAAGGAAGCAAAATTAAAATTACAAAAAGCAATCTATCACGATCCATATAATGAAGAAATTTTCTATTATTTGGGAGAATGTTATATGGCTGAGGAAAGCTGGAAAAAGGCAATTAAAGCCTATTTGGAAGCCATAGACCTGGATGATCAACGGGAAGAATTCCATGCCGGAATCGCTTTGGCATATGAGAAAATTGGCAATCTCCGCAAAGCGGAAACCCATTATCGAAAATCAGCTAATTGTGGCCTTGAACAAAGTCGTTATTGGTGTTTGTTTATTAGCTTTTTATTAAAAAATAAATTATTTGAAAAGGCTGAAAAAACTTTATTGCGGGCTGATAAATATAGCTTTGGTGCTGATTTATTGTATTGCCGGACTGCTTTCTATTTATTGACCGATTCCAGAGAAAATGGATTGGCAACTCTTGAAGAAGCATTGTTGGAAAACTCCAGTGAACATACCCTGTTGTTTAATCTGATTCCTGAATTAAAAGAGGATCGTGAGGTCATCAGTATGATTCGATATTTTTCATTAGAAGAAAACAAGAACTAAATTTTTATAATTCTATCAGTAGGCTTAATCTTTAAACGAATTTGGTTCAAAGAATTTAAGTTTATAAACAGTACAGTTTATTTTTGTAATTTAAATACCAGTACAGCCTGCTTATTTTTAATCCAAATTCCTGAAAGGGATCTGGACCAAACAATTTTAGTTCCTACACCCTTATGCCAAGTACATTTTTAACAGATCTCAATGATGTCCAGCGGGATGCTGTGACCATTACGGATGGTCCTGTAATGGTTATAGCTGGACCAGGATCCGGTAAAACAAGGGTACTGACCTTTCGCCTGGCTTATTTAATTGAAAGTGGGATCAAGCCATACCAAATATTATCCTTGACTTTTACCAATAAAGCCGCCCGTGAAATGACAGAGCGAATCAGTCAATTGGTGGGCCCTGAAGTGCGTAAAGTTTGGAGTGGAACGTTTCACAGTATTTTCGCCAGAATCCTTCGGGTAGAAGCATCTAAAATTGGATATCCACCTTTTTTCTCTATTTATGATACAGAAGACAGCAAAAGTCTTTTAAATGAAATCATTAAAGAATTAAATCTTAATACTAAATCTTATAATGTAAATTCCATTCGATCCAGAATCTCTTCTGCAAAATCAAATCTCATTACTCCGATAATGTATGAGAAAGATTCTATTTTATTAGAGCAAGATTCGGAAAATGGAATGCCTGAAACATACAAGATCTATAGAAAATATACTCAAAATTGTATCAAAGCAGGTGCAATGGATTTTGATGACCTACTCTTGCAATTGTTTCGACTTTTTCAGGAAAATCCAGACCAGGTTCTTGAAAAATACAGGAAACAATTTCGGTATGTTTTAGTCGATGAGTTTCAGGATACCAATTACCTGCAATATGCTATTATAAAGAAATTGGTCTTGTATCCGGGTAGCCCTCGAAATATCTGTATTGTTGGAGATGATGCACAAAGTATTTATGCATTTCGAGGGGCAACCATTAAGAATATTCTGGATTTTGAACAAGATTTTCCAGATGCCAAAATGTTTAAACTCGAACAGAATTACAGAAGCACACCGCATATTGTAAAAGCAGCAAATGATGTAATTAATTACAACGTTCGTCAAATCAAAAAGGAAATCTGGACAGAAAAGGATACGGGTCATAAGATTAAATTATTGAAATGTGCTACAGACGTTGAAGAAGGACGAAAAGTTGCAGATTTTATCGTTGAATTAAAAAATCGATATCATTTAAAAAATCGGGAGATAGCTATTTTATACAGAACCAATGCACAATCCAGGATATTTGAAGAGCAATTGCGCAGACTTAACATTCCCTATAAAGTTTTTGGTGGGATGTCCTTTTATCAGCGAAAAGAAATTAAAGATTTTCTAGCCTATCTTCGATTGATTATTAATTTAAAAGATAATGAAGCATTTAAACGTATAATAAATTATCCCAAGCGAGGAATTGGCGATTCTACAGTTGATAAATTTATTGCCTTTGCTACAGCCAATGATTGCTCTTTATGGGAGGCAACCAATCATTTTGATTTAAGTCCAAGAATTTCTCAGAGTATCAAGCAATTTAAATTGCAGATAGAGGAGGTGAGACAATTTGCTGCAAAATCAGATGCATACAACACAGCAAATTATGCGTTTAAACTTTCTGGATTGTCTACAGAATTAAAGCAAGATATGACCAATGAAGGCATCCAGCGTTTGGAAAACGTCATGTCTTTATTAGATGGTATTAAATCTTTTACCGAGCAGGATGAGTTTGATGAAAATGAATCATCAGACCGCTCATTGGCTGCTTATTTGCATTCTATATCCTTAATTACCGAGTTGGATGAAGCAGACCCTGAGTCCGATTATGTGCATTTAATGTCGGTGCATTCAGCGAAGGGTCTTGAATTTAATGCAGTGATCGTAGCGGGTCTTGAAGAAAATTTATTTCCTAGCTACATGGTGCAAAAAGATCCCGATCAGTTAGATGAAGAGCGAAGACTATTTTATGTGGCAATTACCCGGGCTAAACAACATCTTGCATTGTCTTATGCAAATACGCGTTATGTTTTTGGAAATCTGAGAATGTGTGAAGCCAGTCGTTTTGTTGAAGAAATTGATCCAGAACGAATGGAAATGGATAAATCGATCCGCAATGCGGTTTTTGATTTGACAGATGAAGCAAAAGCACCAAAACAGAAATGGTCTTTGTCCAAACCAAAATTTACCCAAGAGCAGATTCAAAATTTTATTCCAAGTGCATCCGACTTAATTCAAACTGGAATGATGGTAATTCATCAAAAATTTGGAAGAGGTAAAGTAATTGCTATTGAAGGAAATAAAGATAACAAAGTGGCAACCATTCTGTTTTCAGAAATTGACAATCCACAACGTAAAATCATACTTAAATTCGCCAAGTTGCAAATTGTAAATTAAATCCCAAGCCATTGGAAATTTGTAAATTGATTTGCCTCCTTTAGAAAGGCTAAGAATAAAAGAATTGGAAGCCAAAGATTAAAAAACCTGTATCTTTAAATTTCATGCAACAAGCAATTATTTTAAGGTTTATTCGTTTAATCGCTTCATGAATCTGTACGCAAATACCAGCAGGTGGAAAATCATTCTTTTCGGTTTGGGATTGGTTTTTATGATCCTGCCACTTTTCTATTCAAATTATCTTGCTAAAAAACTATCAGCACTCGAACTCAGTAAAGTAAAATTGTTTGAAGCCACATTAGTTGAGATAACCAATACCAATAATTTAAATGAAGACGCGAGTTATGAAATGGATATCCTCAATAAAAGCATCCAGGATCTCCAGGTCGTTTCGATCAATAGAAATAATGAAATCGAGTTTTATAATTTTCCTGAACATACAGATACCCTTAACTTGTTAAACGATCTAAAAGCTAGTGGCCCCCACCGGTTATTAGCGATGATTACACCATTTATTATAGGTATCCAATAATATTAACCTGGTTAAGTTATTTCCCATTAGTGCAATTGTTTCTCTTGTTATTGTATGCTGGAATTGGTTATGCAGTATTTAATGCATCCCGTAAAGAAGAACAAAACAGGATTTGGGTGGGAATGGCTAAAGAGACTGCACATCAATTAGGGACACCGATTTCAGGTATGATGGGTTGGATCGAGCATTTACGAACCAATACCCTGAGTCAAGCAGAACAAGAGCAGGTAATTAATGAGATGGAATACGATGTCCAGAAGCTTCAACAAGTTGCAGAACGATTTTCAAAAATTGGTTCAAAACCGGAGTTGATCTTGACAGATTTATTACCTGTTTTGGAATCTTGTAAAAATTACATAGCAGCAAGGGCATCAAGGAATATTCAGTTTGAAATCTTACAAAAAGACCATTCAAAATTTTTAGCCTCCATAAATATCAATCTATTTTCATGGGTTATCGAAAATTTGCTTAGAAATTCATTGGATGCCATGGATCAGAGTGGACGCATCGAATTTGATTTAATGGAAGATTCTCATTGGATTTATCTGGATATAAAAGATTCAGGCAAAGGGATTCCAAATTCACAGTGGAAAACGATTTTCAAACCTGGATTTACCACTAAAACCCGTGGATGGGGACTTGGGCTTTCATTGGCCCGCCGGATCATTGAGAATTATCATCAGGGAAAGATTTATGTCAAAAACGCAGAGATCGGTAAAGGAACCACAATTTCTATTCAATTACCCCGAACAAATAATTTCTAAATGCCAATTTGCTGGGTTTTCAAGACATTTTGTAAAACATAATCAGGGAACTTATGGCTTTTTATTACAATATGTCATTGTTTCTCAGATAGTTAAATCAATCCATGGTTTTTTGTAATATAATTTAAGTCTGACGTAATTTTTGGATTTTCATGGAAGAAATTATTTTGAAAATTCCCGATTAATGAATCGTTAATTGCTACCTGCTTCTATTCATTTTGATACTACCTTTGCAGGCATTAATCAAGCGGTATAAAATTCGGATGTATGGGTTTTTTTGGGAGAATTTCACCACGATCTTCAATTGAAAGCTTTGGAATAAAAAACACAACCAATCAATATTGTAATTTATCAGCTGAAGAACTTGTTGCGGAGTCTTTAAAACGGCAACAAGGAACACTTAGTAATTCGGGTGCACTTTGCATTCGCACCGGAGAATTTACTGGCCGAAGCCCGGAAGATAAATTTACTGTTGACAATGAACTAACCCACGATGCGGTTGATTGGAATAAATTTAATAAACCTTTTTCGCAGGAGAAATTTGATGCACTTTTAATAAAGATGGCAGCCTATTTTGAAGGCAAAGATGTATTTGTTCAGGATGCATTTGCATGTGCAGATACGCGCTATAGAATCAGAGTACGGGTATTTGCAGAGTATCCCTGGAGCGCACAATTTGCGGGGAATATGTTTATCCGTTTAGAAGAAAACGAGCTGGACGAATTCTTACCAGATTGGTGTATATATTGTGCCCCTGGATTTTATGCTGACCCTGCAGTTGATGGAACACGTCAACATAATTTTTCTATCATCGACTTTAAATCAAAACGGATTTTAATCGGGGGATCTGCATATACCGGTGAGATTAAAAAATCGATATTTACTATTCTCAATTTTATTTTACCATATCAGCAAGAAGTACTTTCAATGCACTGTTCGGCAAATATTGGTAAAAATGGAGATACTGCAATTTTCTTTGGATTATCCGGTACAGGCAAAACGACCTTATCCGCTGATCCCAACCGTGCACTGATAGGAGATGATGAACACGGCTGGTCAGATGAAGGTATTTTTAATTTTGAAGGAGGATGTTACGCAAAGTGTATTGATTTAACTGAAGAAAAGGAGCCTGATATATTTCGAGCCATTAAGCCGGGTGCAATTCTGGAAAATATTGAGTTTTATCCTGGAGGTGATGTCCCGGATTTTTCAAATTCCAGCATCACTGAAAATACCCGGGTATCCTATCCGATTCATCACATTCGAAATGCAAAATTGCCATCTACAGGAGGCCATCCCAACAATATCTTTTTTCTTACCTGTGATGCATATGGAATTTTACCGCCCATTAGCAAACTGACAACAGGTCAGGCAATGTATCATTTTATATCCGGTTATACCGCTAAAGTGGCTGGTACAGAAGCCGGTATTACTGAGCCAAAAGCAACATTTTCCAATTGTTTTGGTGCCCCGTTTCTGCCATTGCACCCAACATTTTATGCTGCAATGCTTGGAAAACGAATTGATAAATACCAACCTAAAATCTGGTTAGTGAATACCGGCTGGACGGGTGGACCTTATGGAACAGGAAGTCGAATTAAATTGGCTTATACCCGTGCATTGATTACGGCAGTTATGAATGGAAGTCTTATTCAATCTGGCTATGAGAAACACGAACTTTTTGGCTTAGAATATCCTACTTCTTGTGAAGGAGTCCCATCAGATATCCTAAATCCCAAAAACACATGGTCTGATAAAAATGCCTATGATCAAAAAGCGAATCAACTGGCAGAATTGTTTATCAATAATTTTGAAAAATATAAAGCAAAAGCCAGTGCAGAAATGCTTGCTGCGGCACCGAGATTACTTTCGGATCTAAAGCAATAGACCCGACTCGAATTTATACTACGTGCGACCTATTTGCGTTGTAGTAAATTTAAGGCGCTGTTGATTGATGCAAATTTCACTTCCAAAGTTTCGGATTTTTTGTATTTTAGGATTGACTTCATTGGCAATTCAGGCTTGTTATAATTGTAAAGAACCCAACACGAACCTTAACCCTGAAGCTAAAGCCTGGACAAACCTCAGCCAGTCTGGTCTGCTCCAATTTAAAAACACACAACAGGAATTGGATACCATTGAAATAAAAAAAATACATGATACTTTTCATTGTGCCGGCGAAGAATGTACAGGCGAATGTGAATATTATCAGATTGATTTTATTAATAATGATCAAAATAGATTTTTTTCAATGCGTTCCTTTAGTAATTATGTCCAGTTTTATATTTACAGTGATCAGGACAACACCAACAATCGATTTGATGAAGAATATACCGGATATATTGATGTGAGTCGAGATACTATCTTTTCATGGAAATATTCAAAAGTATCCTTGCTTGATTCGGCAAATAATAAAATGGTATTGATTGAAGTTGATAATCCAAAACTCAATCAAATTAATATCAGTAAACTTTTCTTTCAGAAACATTTGGGCTTGATTGCATACCAAAATTTGAACAATGAACTTTGGTATTTGCAATAGTAAATTAAGATGGTGCAATTCATTGGTTTGTTTAAAAATTAGCTTCGCTTTTTAATATGAAAAAATTATTACTCACAATAGCTTCGCTATTTTTTCTGTTTAGTTTTTCCTTAACTGCACAGACAACCCTTCAAATTAATGGTGTAGTGGCTGATTCTTCCGGAGAAGCACTCAGCCATGCAAGTATATTAATATTGGATGCCCAGGATAGTACCTACATCGGTTTTACCCAATCAGACAATTCCGGAAATTTTAACATTAAAGAAAAAACAGACAAACCAATTATACTTAAAATAAGTTATCTGGGTTATTTTTCATTTGAGAAACGCATAGATCCTTTACAAACTGCTAAATTGGAATTGGGCACGATCCGCTTAACACCTATAAATAAAGTATTATTTGAAGTAGTTATCAAAGAAGCCAAGGCTTCTTTAAAAATGCGTGGAGATACGATTGAATACGATGCCAGCACTTTTAAAGTCCCAATAGGTTCTACTGTAGAAGATTTATTGAGAAAATTGCCGGGTATAGAAGTGGCAAACGATGGATCAATTACCAGCCAAGGTCAATCAGTCAACAAATTGACAGTAGATGGGAAGCGTTTCTTTGGTGAAGACCCTAGCATGGCTACTAAAAATTTACCTGCAGAAAGTGTTTCAAAAGTTCAGGTTTTTAATGAAAAATCTGAGCAAGAGAAATTGACCGGATTGTCAATTGAAAAAGATCAAAAAACCATGAATCTTGAATTAAAAGATGAGTTTAAGAAAGGTGGTTTTGGAAAAATTCTGGCTGGACTGGGTATTGAACAACGGGACGATTTTCAAACAGGTACCAGCCAAACAGAAGCTAAATGGGAGATGAAGGGTAATTACAATAAATTTAATAAAAAGGAGCAATTCAGCTTAATCGGAGTGCAAAACAATACCGGCAGAAATGGGATGAATTGGAACGACTACCAGGATTTTAGAGGTCAGCAAAGTTGGGAATGGAATTTTGCTGAAGAACTCTTCAGCTTTTCTCAATCATTTAGATTTTATGCTGGTGGAACGGATGAAAGTTCTGATGAATTTGGAGGCTCAGAGGGCTATTTTGGAAATGACGCAGCCGGTATTCCAAAAAATTCGCAAGCCGGATTTAATTACAACTACGATTACAACAAAACAAAAATATCAGGAAGTTATACTTATAAACAGAATAATTTGTTTGCAAAAGCAATACGAAAACGCCAATTTTTTCTTCCGGATCAAAATTATACCACGGATGATCAAAGTGATCTGGATCGAAAAAATGGATCTCACAGGGCAGAATTGATTTTTGAGAAGGAGCTGGATTCCTTACACACCATTTTATTTAAGTTGCGTGGAAATGGAATATTTACAAATCAAATCAGCCATGGTAAATTCTTGAATTTATCTGAAGAAGGAAACTTAACCAGTTCATTAAACCTGGACCGAAACGCAGATCGCAAAAATCTGGGCTGGCAGGGAGTTGCTTATTTTAAAAAGAAATTTGAAAACAAGCGCAGGAATTTAGGGGTCAATTTTATATACAGCGAAAATGATCGTGAAACAGACGAAGATCTGTATTCCAATAATAATTATTATGGATCCGGAGGTATGGATTCAATTGTAAACCTGGATCAGTTTATTGATTTTAATACAAACATACGTTCTATAAAATCAAGTGCTTTGTATGTAGAACCTTTAGGTAAAAATTTCGCACTGCAATTTTTAGGAAATTACATTCAACGGAATGATCAATTGGTAAGGGATGTATTTGATAAGTTGACTGATACCCTGGTAGCCAATCAGGACTATACTTATGACAATGATCATTTGTTCCGCATGGGTAGAGTGGGGACCTCTCTTCAATTTGGAAAAGCTGGGTTCAATGTTTCGGGAGGATTAGCGGTTCAATCTATTTACTTGAATGGCCAATTTCAGCAGGGCATCCAGAATTTTTCAAAAATTAACAAGGATTATCTGGATGTATTGCAAACCGTTTCATTAAACTATCAGCTTGCTACCAACAAACGAATGAGTCTTAATTACAGCAGTAATGTTCAAGAACCAAGTTTTAAAAATTTATCTCCTATCATAGACAATACGAATCCATTTTTTATTCGAATAGGCAATCCAGAATTAGATCCGGAAGTCTTGCACCAATTTTCTGGAAATTACAATGGCAATAATCAGATTAAATTCACAAATTATAATATAAATCTGAATTACACTTATTACGAAAATCAGCATATAAATGAACAAACTATAGATAGTTTTTTAGTAAGCACCTCTCGGGCTGTAAATTTCAAAGGCGGTCAACGCATGGGAACCTTCCTTTTCTACAGTTTTCCAATCATAAAGAATCGTTTTACTGTTCGGACTAGTTTAAATTACAGTTTCAATCTTTCAAAAAGCATCATCAATAGCGTTTTAAATGATTCCAAAGGAAATTATACTGGATTTGGGGTAAATTTATCCTGGACCCCTAATGAAATTTATTCTATTTACTCAGAAAACCGATGGAATTATTCCAAAACATCTTACTCGATTCAATCTGATCAAAATTATACCATCTTTAGCCAGACCTATAATTTACAAGGCAATGCGCGTTTATTGTGGGATGTATTTTGTAATGCGTCGCTTGATTACAGATTGTATAACAATGATCAATTTAACGTAGCTTATAACATTCCCATTCTGAATGCATCTGTGTATAAATTATTTTTGAAAAACAAAGGACTTGAACTCAGGTTATCAGCTTATGACTTGTTGAATAAGAATATTTCAATTCAACAACAGGCAAGTGGAACGCAGATCTCAGATACACGGACCTATACCCTGGCCCGTTATTTTATGCTGAGCTTGAGTTATAATATGAAAGGCATTAAAGCAAGCGTCAAACGATCCAATGAATGGATGTATTAAAATGAAATATAAATCAGTATGTATAAAGACATTAAGATTAAAACCCTGATTCTGTGTTTGTGTAGCTTTTACTTCAACACTACGGAGCAATTAATGGCACAGTCTGTTTTTGGGGAAGTTCAGTATTCTCAAACAAATGATTGGACAAAGATTGCAACCGCATTGCCTTATTTAAGTCAGGAGGAAAAAGACCGGATTCAATACAGTTGGGGAAAAGGTCGGGCCTATTCTGAAAAAATGAGGTTGATATTTAATGATACGGCATCGTTTTATTCATATATCAGGGATGATAAAAGTGAGGAATCGATCTGGAGCTATAAGAAAAACACTTTTGAAATTAACCGCAATTTTCGCTCGAATAAAATGCAGGATCGAATCGGATTGCTAGGTAAAAATTACATTGTCAAAGATGAAATTCCTAAGCGAAAATGGAAAATACACAATGAAATTAAAGAAGTCAGTGGCTACGTTTGCATGAAAGCAGAAACCTACGATTCAGTCAAATCCCAGCGAATCATTGCCTGGTTTACAGATAGAATTTTAGTGCCCGCAGGACCGGCTGAATTTGGTGGATTGCCGGGACTAATACTTGAAATAGATATTAATGATCAATCCAGTTTAATTGTAGCAGAGGAGGTTAAACTCAATCAGCAGTCTCAATGGCCTTCGATTAATTCAAAAGGGAAGTCGATTGATTATAAAAAGTATCAAGGCATCGTTAAAACCTATATTGCTGATTGCATTGAAAGACGAAGAAATCCATTTTGGGATTTGAGGTATTGACACACTTCAATAAGCACAGCATCATTATGCCTAAATAAATTTTACTTAAAAAGAGTGTCTAAACCTGGTTTTTCTGGTTTTCGGTATTCCGGAAATGTAATTTCAGGTTGATCTGGCCGGATGGAATCATACGGGATTGTCAAACTATCGTACTTAATGCGTTTTGCCATAACAATTAAAATAGAATCTGATTCCAATTCAATTTTATGCATTAACTCTTCGATGCATTTTGTTTTTCGATCTTCAATAAATTTTTTACGCAATTCTGTTAATCTGGTTTGAACCAGATCTTGTGTTTGTTCTTGTTTTGATTTGCAAGAACCTAATCCTACAATGACGCAAAAGGCTGCAAGTTGAATTAATTTCATAATCCTTGTTGTAATTGCAGAATTTCTTTTTTACGGAGTGCTACAATAGAATCTAAAAAGACAGGATGATTCAATTGATGAAAAATACGGCAGAAAGAATCAGCTTCCCGGCTTAAATTATTGATTTCTAATTGCAGCAAACTGTCTGCTTTAAATTCAATGATGCGATTTAGTTTTGGAGATTCATCAATACAAGAAGTAAGCAGAAACATCATAATCAAACCCCTAAAGATTCTATTGATTTTAATATTGCTTTGCACTTGTTTCATTGGATTGATTTAAAAAATCTCAGCTCATTTTAGAACGTAGTACAAAATTCTGACCTAAATAAACCCTTCTCACGGTTTCATTGGCTGCTAATTCTTCAGCGGTGCCCGACATAAGAATTTTACCATCTACGATCAAGTAAGCCCGATCTGTAATGGAAAGGGTCTCCTGTACATTGTGATCTGTAATCAGAATTCCAATGTTTTTTGCTTTTAATTTTTGTACAATCAATTGAATGTCTTCAACAGCAATGGGGTCAATACCAGCAAAAGGTTCGTCCAATAAAATAAAGTGTGGATCCGATGCCAATGAGCGTGCAATTTCTGTTCGTCTGCGTTCGCCTCCACTTAAAGAATCTCCAGGATTTTTACGGACCCGGTTTAAATTAAATTCTGCCAACAAGGTTTCCAGTTTGTCTCGCTGCGCTTCCTTTGTTAAAGCAGTCATTTCTAAAATGGCTCGAATGTTATCCTCAACACTCAGTTTGCGAAAAACGGATGGTTCTTGTGGTAAATAACCCAATCCTTTGCGAGCTCTTAAATACATGGGATCCCGTGTGATTTCATCTTCGTCCAGGTGGACCGATCCCTGATTGGGTGTTATAAACCCAACAATCATATAAAAGGTAGTTGTTTTTCCGGCACCATTCGGTCCTAGTAATCCAACAATTTCACCTTCCTGTACCTCTACCGATACCCCATTGACAACAGTTCGCGCTCCAAATGATTTAACCAGCTCTTTTGTGAATAATTTCATGTTAGGGTTTTATAGTCACAGCAATGTCCCAATCCGCTCGTAATTCCGGTAAACTAAAATTCCACACCGTTTCAGCCTGAATTTTTAGTTCATAATTGGCAGCATCCCATCGTTGGTTTTGATTTTTATCTTCAATTAATCGAAGTTTGTAATTTCCAGGTAGCAAGTTAGGAAATAATAATTCCTTTGCCTGCTCAAATTTAGACAGAATTCTCGTTGCACGAACTTGTTCTCCTTCAACAAGTTCAAGAATGTAGGCTGTATTCGTATTTAATGAATCTAATTTTAAAGTCAACTGACTTAGTGCAGATTTTTCAAGATATCGAATTGTAAAAGTATCTGCTTTATTTTCTAAATCCGGCCATAGAACGACCGATGCTTTTTCAAAAATGAGTTTAAACTCCGATTTATTATTAAAATTTCCAAGTACGCTAAAAGATCTTGGATCCAGGCTATCCATTTGAACATTTATATTGGTAATACTGGAATCTGTAGTGGAAATTTTTGAATTATAAATATTTAATACAGGATCCTTAAAACTAAATATAGGAAACTCACCGGGCTTTAAAATGCGTTCTTTCAAATTAAGTGAAACGGGAACCGGAGCATTGGATTTGATGCGTGCTGAAATTATAAAGCTATCGAGATGTCCGGGAAATTGAATACGTATACTATCAGGATCTGATTTTAAATTCCATATCAGCAAACTATCGGCCGTTTGAATCCATTGAAATTTTGTTTCATTATTAAAGAAAAGTTTTAAAGAGTCTGGCTTCTCATTAAATTGTAATTTTAATTTTCCGTTACCTGAAACTTTGTCTTTAATAAATAAGGGTGGTTTGGATTCTGAAAGGTATAGATTAAACTGTTTTTGCAAGCTGTCATTGATTTGGATGCTTTGATCAAGAAAAGCAATCGATTCACCAAATTGATCAAAATAATAATTTTGATTTTTATCTAATAAAGCATAAAGTTTATAAGTACCCGGACTCAAATTTTCTAATTTAAATCGTCCTGCGGTATCTGTAAAGCAAAAGTAAAAGGGTTTTAATTTTTGAAAAGCGCTGTCGTGCAAGTTATTGTACAAACCTACCAGAATTTTTTCTTTTACCTGATTAGAATATGCATCTTTTACCTGGCCTTCAATTTTTAAGGAATCAATAAAATTACCCGTAGAAAAAATGTATCTCAAATCCCTTTGTACATTTCCAACGGTAATGTCTTTGATTGATTCTCCAAATTGAATGGAATAGGTTGTATTTTCTTTTAATTGTTCGCGTGAATCAAATTCAATAATTAATTCCTTTCCTTTTAAAATGTATTTGGGCGGATATTGCAAACTGGGTGAAATACTAATATTTGACTGCGGACTTTCCAATCGGATCCATTCATCAAAATAAAAGTACAGGCTGTGTTCTTTAAAATTTTTTTGTTGGGCTGGACTGGATTTGGCAATCAGTAAACCGGGAGCCTTTTTATCTTCAGGTCCGCCACTAATTCCTTTAATATTGGCACAGGAATTTAAAAGGATAGCAATTAGTATTAAAAGGGAGCTCCTTAGATTCATATTGCAAAAGTACACAGGATTAGGGATTGCTCCGGCCTTTCCATTCGATGCTTACAGGCAACCAGGATGCAATTCCCAGTAATATGAAATAAATTGTATGTAATGGCTCCAGAATGATAAACCAAATTTGCCATTTTGAAATGGTATAGAAGCGGCAAGCATCGTATTGTAATAAGAAATCCAACAATAATTGGAGTATAATTGCAGTAATACTTGCTAAGATATAATTAACGGATCCTAAAGAAATTGCAACAACCAGAAAACTGAACAATAAGATTCGTTGAATCCAAATCAATGCAGGAATCCATTTTAAATTCCAATCTGATATATGGCGCATTTTACCTGCCCAACGCAGTCTTTGTTTGATTAAATCTGTCCAATTGGAAACAGCCTGTGTTTCTACCATGCTGTTCGCTAACTTGGAAAAAACGATTCCATCCGGATAAACGGATTTTATTTTTTCTAATAGGAAGATATCATCTCCGGAAGCTATATGATAATTGTCTTCATAAACATTATGTTCTAGAAAAACCTGTTTACGGTACGCTAAATTTGCACCACTGCACAAATAGTGTAATCCGGATTTAATACCAGCCGCATTGACCAATCCATTTGCTGAAAAATCCAGCGCTTGAAACTTAGCAATTAATGAAGATTGGTTAGTAATTTTTACTGGACCAGAAACTAATTTAACTTTCGGATCATTAAAGAAAGGGATCATAGATTGAATCCAGTCAGGAGCGACCCTGCAATCCGCATCCGTGGTAAAAATGAGTTCACCTTTAGCATGATTGACTCCATAGGCGATTGCTTTTTTCTTGGATCCTTTGATGGTAGTTCTTTTATAAACACCCAGCCGCATGTGTACGAAGCGAGGATCTTCAATGGATTCCAATAATTCATTGGTATCATCTTCAGATTGATCATCAACGACGATCACCTCTAATTTATTTGGAGGATAATTTTGATTAAGGCACGATTGAATGCAGGCTAAAATTGAATCTTCTTCATTGCGTGCGGCGATGAGTATTGTCACCATGGGCAATTCGGCAGATGTTGGTATCAATGGTGGGTTGATCCGATTCCAATAATAAATGTAGTAAGCAATAAGACAGAGATAAATAAACGTACTGATGACTGTAGCTAAGCAGAATATGAACACCTTATTTTTTTATTCAAACAAATCGTCATACCTGCTGTCTGCAAGTTGCACTTTTTTAGAATTTTGAGGAGCTTGTTGAGTCGTTTCAACATCTTCGTAGCTGGTAAACTTATCATCAAATTCCTCTGGATGAACCTGTTGGTTGATTTGACCAAATTTGCGATAAATCCAGGCTTTAAAAATCAGGCCAATACTGACAAATGGCAATCCAACCAGATTAATGAGCGCCTGAATCAAACCAGAAACTGGTGAAACAACGATTTGTTTCCATATCGTTTTAATATAAGACCAAACCAGTTTGGGTTCTAAAATAAAGGCTATCAATAGCAATACCGGACAGGCATACCACATCAATTTGTAAACCTGAAAAAACAAGTAAAAAAAGCCTGCGATAAAAAGCAGGAATATGAGGCTTCCAAAGAATTTTTCTGCAAATCCTTTTCCGGAAGAATAATGATATGTCCTTAATATGGCCATCCCGTGCAAAGATAATAAAATGTATTAAAAAAATAACTAATATGTAAAACTAATTGATTGTAAATTTCTCAATCGTTGACGGATGCCGTTACTGTTTGAAAGTAAGTCTCGTAGAGCTTCTTATATAAACCATTATCCCGGGCAAGAAGTTCCGCAGGAGGGCCAAATTCTTTAATTTCTCCATGTTCTAAGGCCATCACATAATCAGCATGCTGAATGGTTGACAATCGATGGGCAATCACAATCGAACTCCTCTTTGCAATTAGTTTTTCGATGGCATGCTGCAATATGGATTCGGTTTCTGTGTCGAGGGAGGAAGTTGCTTCATCCAAAATCAAAATATCAGGATCGACCAACAGCGCCCGTACAAAGGAAATTAACTGCCTTTGGCCTACCGATAAGTTGACGCCTCGCTCGGCCAGTTGGTAGTTGTAATTGCCAGGAAGGTTCATAATGTATTCGTGGGCTCCAATTATTTTTGAGGCTGCAATTACTTGTTCGAGGTAAATTTCCGGATTTTTCAGACTCATGTTTTCATAGATGCTGCCTTGAAACAAAAACACGTCCTGTAAAACAACCGCAATCCGTTTGCGTAAAAAATCAATTTTATAATCTGAAATGGAATGATTTCCAATCTGAATACTGCCTTGATTGATTTCATACAGACGATTGATCAGGCTGATTAAGCTTGACTTACCGGATCCTGTGCTCCCCACAAGGGCCAGTGTTTTTCCGGGTTCTAAGCGGAAAGAAATATTCTTTAAAATATATTCATCAGGCCGGTATCCAAAACACACCTGTTTAAATTCAAGGGCAGCTTTGAGATCTCCCTGATCAATCGTGCCTTGATCCTGGGTTTGTTCTTTGGTATCCAGGGTTTCAAACACCCTTCCACCCGCTACCAAACCCATTTGTAAGGTATTGAATTTATCAGCCAGGGTGCGGACCGGTTGAAACAAACGCGACAAATACATAGGGAATGCAACCAGTTGACCGATGGTTACAACGCCTTCCAAAACTCCCTGAGCACCCCACCAAACCATAAATCCAAGGGAAGCTGCAGAGATGATTTCAACAACTGGAAAAAATACAGCATAATAAAAGATTCCATCGAGATTGGCTTGCGTGTATTCGCGGTTTATTTCCTTAAATTTTTTGGCAACCCGTTTTTCTGCGGCAAAAATTTGAACCGTTTTAATTCCTGAAATATGTTCTTGTAAAAAGGCATTCATACGAGCCACTTGAGCCCGAACCCTCTGAAATGAATGTTTGACTTTTTCTTTGAATATATAACTGGCCACCAATAATAAAGGAAAGGTCACCAAGCAAATCAAAGTCAGTTTTACACTGGTCCAAAACATCAGTGCCAGCACGGTAATCAAGGATAGTATATCTGCAATGATCGTAATAAGTCCTTCTGAAAATACAGAATTGACGGTTTCCAAATCATTGATTACACGGGTAGTATTGGTGCCAATCGGGGTTTTATCAAAATAAGACAAACGAAGCGATAAAATATGATCGTACATCTTATTACGTAAATCATAGATGATATTTTGGCCCATGGTATTGGTCAAAATGGTAAAACTGTACCTTAAAAATGTCAGACTGGCCAGCGCTCCCAAATACCACAGCGAAATACGCTTTAATCCTTCCAGATCACGTACCATAATGTGATCATCTACCATCACATTGGCCAAATAGGGCAAGTAGGCATTGAGAGGAGCCATGATGATTGCAATAAGTGCAGAAACCCAGAACAGTAGCCTGTAGGGCTTTACAAAAACAAGCAATCTTTTAAGCGTATTGAAACCGGTCATGTCATTGAATCCTATATTAATGCGAATTGGAAGAAATGGTTTAAATATATGATTTGTTGAAAGGTAAAATGTAGAATAATTCTGAGTGATCCTTAATAAACCAGAAAATTTCAAGCAATGGGATGCTCTTTAATTCAATAAACAATTTATATTTTTTGAAAAAGTAGTTTAAAAAGTTGACCAGGATGTGATTTTAATTTATACGATGGGAATCAAATTTCTACATGCGAAGTTAACTTTAAATCTTATTCAAATTTCGTTTTATTAAAAAGAGTTTGGCTAATAAATTTAGTGAGTATGATAGTTTAAGTGGATTTAGAAATTCAGTTCAATTTATTACAACATTCCTTCATCTGCAAAACTATAATACGTATCTTCTGTAACGATTAAATGATCCATAACCTGGATGTCGAGCAATTGTCCGGCAGATTTTAATTTTTTAGTCAGTTCGAGATCCTGATTGCTGGGTCGCGTGGAACCGGAAGGATGATTGTGTACTAAGATCACTCCGCAGGCTTTAATGTCAAGTGCCCGGCTAAAAATAAGTCGTGGATCTGCTACGGTGCCGGTAATGCCTCCTTTTGAAATATTTTCAACGGACATAATTTTATTGGCACGATTGAGGTAAAGGATCCAAAATTCTTCATGACCCAGATCCTGCATTTTTAATCGAATGACATCATAAGCTTGACGACTTGCTGCAATGACTTGTTTATCCTGAAACAAACTTTCCTGTCTTCTTCTTCCCAACTCCAGAGCTGCTTCTATCACCAATGCTTTTACTTTTCCAATGCCTTTGTATTTGCACAATCGATCAACCCCCAGTTTACTTAATTCCGTAAGGTCTTGTTTACAGGAATCCATGATATTTCTGGCTAAATCCAATGCATTTTCACCACCACTTCCCGAACCAATTAGAATAGCAAGCAATTCCGAATGACTTAATGCCGATTTTCCTTTCTCCAACAATTTTTCTCGTGGTCGGTCATCTGTTGCCCAATGTTTTATGGATTGGGTCAAGCTTGTTTTAGGGTTTTTACTCATAATCAAAATGTAAATTTATTTTTAATGAGCTCGCTTGCGTAGTCACTTTATTAAACCAGCATGTTTATTTATTAGATTCGGCATGTTATTTATTTAAGAATTTTAATGGATGCATTGTATGAAAGGAATAGTTAAAAGTTGATTGATCTAAATGGTACAGATTAATTACAATTTAGTTTTACAATTTTTCTAAGGCATCTCGGTTGAGGATTTGAATAAGTAGTTTCCGAAGGCGTCTCGGTTGAGCATTTCTATAAGTAGTTTCCGATGGCGTCCCCGCCGAGGATTTGAAGAGAATTAAATTGAATGAATTTGAAAAAGTTTGAATGGAGCTGCGAAGTCATAATAAAATGAATCTTTAGCAAGCCTCCAAACTTCTTGCTATCTTTGCAATTAAATGAGTCAGTCGATTTCCCCATTTGCAGATTTGTTGAGTTACTTTCCAAAAGCTGAGTTGCCACTTACGATTCAATACTCAGATCATCATCAGTTTAGTAAAGCCAACGACGATTTGCCGGATCCTTTGCTTCAACAATTTATTTTCCCAAATCTGGATTTTGAAGTGGATGAGTTTTCTGAATTCCTGCCCTGTCTGCAATTTGAATCCGTAAAAGGCATACATACCCTGGTTTTGTGGACAGCCCGATTGATGCGGTATTCGTTTTATCTGATCAATTTTGACGAACAGGGAAGGTTTTTACATTTACAGGAAATTGCAGGTTTTTATACCGAAGACGATCAGCTGATTAACAAAATGGCCCATATTGATGTTACTGGTCATATATACATCCTGGAAGGAACGCTCGATGATTCACATCATGAAGTTAATCCGGTTCATACAAAAAAATGGATGCTCGAATTTTTGCCCGATGGAAACCTTCGAAAATCTGAAGTCAATTTAGAATTATAAATAACCCATGAAAAAAAAATCAGGGAAACCCTTAAAATCAAAAAAAGCAGCGAAAACTCCTCAAAATCAATTACGCGAACGTATTTTAATTTTCTTCCAGCTTAATAGCACTAAAAAATTTACAGCTTTTCAAATTGCTAAAAAACTTAAAGTTAAAGACATTCGTTTTTTATTAGAGCAACTGGATACGCTGGTTGAGAAAAAACAAATTAAACACAGCGCCAATCAAAAATACGCTGCCTTAAGTTCGGCCGCATCAAAAGGTGACTCCAAATCTTCCACTAAAGTTTTTTCAGGATATGTGGACATGGCACGTGCCGGATTTGCTTATATTATTTGTCAGGATGAAGTACACGATGTGTATGTAAATCAAAAACATTTAAACGGGGCTGAAGACGGAGATCTGGTTAAAGTAGAATTGCTTCCGGGTCGTCGGGTCAAACCAGATGGTAAAATCATTGAAATCATCACCCGTTCGCGGACACAGTTGATTGGTGTGGTGCGTTTTTACAATCATCGTGCCATAGCATTTGCTCAAGCCGGTAAAAAACTGATAGAGGTTTTGGTTCATATCCCTCGTAACATTCCAGTAGAGGAATTTGATCGGGTTGTGATTGCAATTACCAAATACAAAGAGAAGTCACGTGATTTATTGGAAGGGAATGTTATCCGAAATCTGGGTAAAGAAACTTCCAATGATATTGAGATGCAAAGCATTTTGGTAGACAAAGGATTTCCACTGGATTGGTCAGAAGCTTTACTAACGGCCGCTGATAAAATTTCACCAGAAATAAGCTTGCACAGTTATCGCAAAGATTTTCGTTCGGTGACCACATTCACCATCGATCCATTTGACGCAAAAGATTTTGACGATGCATTGTCTGTACAAAAAAATAAACAGGGACATTGGGAAATTGGAGTACACATTGCCGATGTCAGTCATTATGTTGAAGAACATTCTGCACTCGACAAGGAAGCGTTGCGAAGAGGAAATTCAGTTTACCTGGTAGATCGTGTTTTGCCAATGTTGCCCGAAAAATTATCCAATAATTTATGTTCGCTGCGACCAAAGGAAGATAAGTATACTTTTTCTGTTGTATTTACATTGGATGAAAAATTTAATATCATAGGTCATTGGATTGGGAAAACCTTGATTCATTCAAACCATCGTTTTACATATGAGGAAGTACAGGAAATTTTAGATGGGAAACAGGGTCCCTATCAAAAAGAATTGCATTTACTGAATACCCTGGCAATGCATATTCGCAAAGAACGTATGGCACATGGATCGATAGACTTTGATTCCGTAGAAGTGAAATTTAAACTGGATGCTCATGGAAATCCTTTAGAGTTATTAATCAAAGAACGCAAGCCGGCGCATATGTTGATCGAAGAATTTATGCTGCTTGCCAATAAATACGTTGCTTTATTTATCGCTCAAAAAAACAAGGAAAAACCCATTCCGTTTGTTTATCGGATTCATGATAAACCGGATCCTGGAAAATTGGAAGAACTTGGTCATTTTGCGCTTGAAATGGGATTGAAACTTGACTTTAGCAGTCCCAAAAAAATTTCACAGTCTATCAATAAAATTTCAGAAGCAGCTCAAAAGAATGAAGTATTTAAAATTCTGCAACCGCTTGCAATCCGCTCGATGGCCAAAGCAGAATACAGTCCGCACAATATTGGACACTATGGACTCGCATTTCCATTCTACAGTCATTTTACCTCACCCATTCGCCGGTATGCTGATTTGTTGGTGCATCGCTTGTTATATGCGAATTTAGAAACGAGTTACAGGGCAGAACCCGATCTATTGCATCGTCAATGTTTGCATATCTCCAATCAAGAACGAAAGGCTATGGAAGCTGAACGCGCATCCACCCGATACTTTCAGGTAGTGTTTTTAAAAGATCGCGTAGGTGAGTTGTTTGATGGAAGAATAATTGGAATGAATGAACGTGGATTTTATATTGAATTGGAAGGCAGTCACTGCGAAGGTTTTTTACCAATTAATCAGTTAGATAACGACATAGAAATTCATAAAAGCAGGTTTAAAGCATCCTCCTCTTATATTACCAAGGCTTGGAAAATTGGCGATAAATTAAAAGTTAAATTGGTTGCCGCAGACCTGGATCAGAAAGAACTCTTGTTGTCAATTATTTAAAATTTAAATAGTTGATAGGTGTTAGTTGTTAGTTGATAGGGGGTAGTTGATAGGTGTTAGTAGGAGCAAAATGCCATCAGCCTCCTTCCCCAACAGCTTAACAGTCTAACAGCCTTCCAGCCTTCCAGCCCTCCAGCCCCAAAATTAGTAGTTAGCAGTCAGTATTCAGCAGTCAAAAATTTAAAAATGCTCAACATACCAAGACCCTCCTCCCTAACAGTCTAACAGTCTAACAGTCTAACAGTCTAACAGCCCTCCAGCCCTCCCAGCCCTCTAGCCCTCCAGCCCTCTTCCCTTCACCAATTTTCCTTTTTTTTAATCCGTTTATTTATTATAAAAAATTGAAATTCAATAACTTAATTAATCTAACGGAGTATATTAAGCACTTTTCTGCTAAAAATTTTGTACCTTTGCACTCCTTTTGAAGAATTAAGCTTATCGTATGAGTAAAAACAGGATTCTCTTTATTACCCAGGAAATGGAGCCTTATCTGGATCTTTCAGGCATTGGCTCTTTGATCCAGAAATTGCCGGCTTATGCGCAAGACAGTGGGATGGAGATCCGGATATTAATGCCGCGTTTTGGCACCATCAACGAGCGAAGACATCGATTGCATGAAGTGGTGCGACTTTCAGGAATGAATATTATCATAAATGATGATGATTTTGCCTTAATTATCAAAGTGGCTTCTTTGCCAGGTTCCAGGATTCAGGTTTACTTTTTGGACAATGACGAGTTTTTCAAACGCAAAACCGTTTTTGAAGATGAAGAAGGAAAATTATACGACGACAATCAGGATCGGATGATTTTCTTTTGTAAAGGCGCCCTTGAAACTGTAAAAAAGTTTGGCTGGCCACCGGATGTGGTTCATTGCCATGGTTGGATGACCAGTTTGATCCCGTTTTACCTTAAGACAAGTTACAAAAACGATCCTGTTTTTAAACATTCAAAAGTCGTATTGTCAGTCTACGATCAAATCATTGAAAAAAGCTTTACAGAAGACTTTTTAACCAAAGCAGCCATTAATAATTTAAAACCCGAGCAATTGCTGGCATTTAAAAATGGCACAGGCATTACGCTCGATAAAGGGGCCATTCAATATGCTGATGGCATCATTCAGGGAAGCCAATCTATCAGCGATGCCCTTAGTACATCCATTCAAAGTACTGAAAAACCTTTTATTAAAACAACGGAAGAAGAATTTTTACCTTCTTACATCGATTTTTACAAGAATCTGATTCATTAAACCGTTAATTCAGAATAGCTTTTAATAATGACCGGTAAATTATCTCGAGGATTCATGCTTTTATCCGGAGTATGGATTCTATTAACGTCTTGCAACGAAATCGATCCTTTTGGTTCAGACCTTCTCAATTCAGCATGGATTGATGCAAAAGGTATTGATACATTTCATATTCAGGCAGGACCTGCAGATCCGGATTCAATTATCAGCTATCGTGTGATGTCTACCCTGGGTTTGTCAGGATTTCAAGACATTTCATTTCCTTTGGGCGTAATGAATGATCCATTGTTTGGGAAAGTAGAGGCTGGATTTGGAAGTCAATTGCGCATCATAGCCAGTAAGAACCTGGATTTTTTAACCAGTACGGTGGATTCTGTGGTGATTTCACTCCGTTACGATACCAGTACATTTTATGGTTATAATGCAACTCCGGCTACCGTCAGGGTGTATCCATTAAGCCAGCCGTATTCAACATCATCGACCTATTACAGCAATTACCTTCCGGGTTATGATAAATCAAATGTGCTGGGGGAACTGAAAGACTTCATTCCTAACAAAAAAGATAGTCTCTCGATTTTGGAAGATACTTTCAAACTTCAATTGTATCCGCAACTCCGATTTCGGTTAGACTCTGGAGCGTTCATGAAAATATTGAGGTCCTTTGCCGATACCATTTATTTTACTACGGACAGCTTCAGCAAATCGTTTAATGGAATCGCTGTAGTTTGTGAATCAGGAGATGGAATCATGTCGGTGCTGCCACAGCACGCTGATAGTAAAATAACGGTGTATTATCATTATTCAACTGATACGGTTCAATCAAAGCGTGAATTCTATATGAGCAGCTTTGCTGCAAAAACGCCATTTTATAAAATTGATAACCAGGCAACCGTTGCTGCCAATTGTTTGAATGGAAGTATTTTGGGAGACAGTCTCTTGTGTATGCAAGGATTTACAGGAAGGGATATCCGTTTAAAAATTCCGTATGACAGTGCGTGGAAAGGAAAATTTATCAATTACGCAGTTTTACATTTGACCGTTGACGATCAACCAGGAGATGACCGAACCAACTTTCCGCTTCCAAAATTGTTAGAAGTTTTTGATATCAGCAGTGGTACGAAGGTAGCTATTGATGATGTGGCATTGGGTTTGAATACAACAACAACTTATACCCGTATCTTTGGAGGAAATCCAATTTCGACTGTGCAGGATGGAAAAACGGTTTATAGTTATAAAATGAACATTACCAGACATTTTCAAAAATCTTTAAAGGCAAAGAAAGATCTGGATTTGGTAATTAGCCCATTGTTTAAACTGGAGTCAGCAGGACGCCTCTTTTTTAAAGGCCCCGGAGCGACCCAAAATCCGGCAAAATTGATTTTAACCTATTCTGAATAAGATTAAAACACATTATATTTACATGTAATATGTGTGGAATTATTGCATATCTTGGAGATAAGAATTCCTATCCAATACTTTTGGAAGGGCTGCGCCGGCTTGAATACAGGGGCTATGACTCTGCAGGCATCGCGCTTTTAGATGGCGAATTGTCTGTTTATAAGAAAAAGGGGAAGGTTCAGGAATTGGCCGATCTCACAGAAAATAAAGGCCTCTACGCAACCATCGGAATGGGTCATACCCGTTGGGCTACTCACGGCAAACCGGATGACATCAATGCGCATCCACATTTTTCAGGTAACAATCGCCTGGCCATCATCCACAATGGCATTATTGAAAATTATGCCACACTTAAAGAGGCACTCACTCGATTGGGTCATCGCTTTGAAAGTGAAACTGACACCGAAGTACTCATCCATTTAATAGAAGAATTTCAAAATCGCGACAGTTTGCCGTTGGAAGAAGCTGTTCGCAAAGCACTCAATAAAGTGGTGGGCGCATATGCCATTGTAGTCATTGATAAAAATGATCCCAATAAATTGGTAGGTGCCCGAAAATCAAGTCCGCTGGTAATTGGTTTGGGTGATAAGGATTTATTTATAGCATCGGATGCAACACCGATCATTCAATATACCAACAAAGTCGTCTATCTCAATGATGAGGAAATTGCGGTTTTGACTCGTGACAAAGGATTGGAAATTTCAACCCTCAGCAACGATGAATTACAGGAACCTGTAATCCATGAATTGGACATGAGCATGGATCAATTGGAGAAAGGTGGGTATGAGCATTTTATGTTGAAAGAAATCTACCAACAATCTCAAACCATTTCTGATTGCATGCGGGGTCGACTGAATGCAATTGAAGGTTGGGTGCGCTTGGGAGGACTTGAAGAACACATCAATCGGATCAATAAAGCCAATCGTATCATCATTGCAGCCTGTGGTACGTCCTGGCATAGTGCATTAATTGGAGAATATTTAATTGAAGACCTCGCGCGAATTCCGGTTGAAGTAGAATATGCTTCAGAATTTCGTTATAGAAATCCAATACTCACAGATAAAGATGTGGTTCTTGTCATTTCTCAATCCGGAGAAACTGCAGACACGCTGGCTGCGGCCGAACTGGCCAAAGAGAAAGGAGCCCTTGTTTATGGTATTGTCAATGTAGTTGGCTCGTCCATTGCACGCATCACGCATGCTGGTTCTTACATCCACTGTGGTCCTGAAATTGGCGTTGCATCTACAAAAGCATTTACAGGCCAGGTGACTTTACTTACCTTGATGTCTTTGGTTTTAGGTCAACGCAACGGCAGTTTATCCAATTCCTATTACCACCAGTTGATTGCAGAATTAGCGAGCATTCCAGATAAGGTTGAAAAAGTACTGGCATCCAATGAAAAAATTAAATACCTGGCTGGAGAAATTAAAAATACAAACAACACCCTATACCTCGGAAGAGGATATAATTTTCCAGTTGCATTGGAAGGTGCTTTGAAGTTGAAGGAAATTTCTTACATCCACGCAGAAGGCTATCCGGCAGCAGAAATGAAGCATGGACCCATTGCCCTGATCGATGAAAACATGCCGGTGATTGTGATTGCAACCAATGTCAGTGCTTATGAAAAAATTGTTTCCAATATCATGGAAGTCAAAGCACGTAAAGGCATTGTCATTGCCATTGTTACAGAAGGCGATGTTGAAATTAAACGCATTGCAGATCATTTTATAGAAATTCCAAGCACCATAGATCCTTTGACACCTTTGTTGTCTGTGATTCCATTGCAATTATTATCATATCATGTAGCGGTTATGCGCCAATGTGATGTAGATCAACCAAGAAACTTAGCTAAATCTGTTACAGTCGAATAAAAATTTATGACGAATCCTAATATTCAGTTTGCATACAATACGTCCCAAACCGAACTCATTATGCCGGAGTACGGTCGTAATGTGCAAGATCTGATTGTACATTGTAAAAAAATCGAAGATCCAATTTACAGACAATCTTTTGCAGAAGAAATAATCAACCTGATGCAAATTATGACTCCATACAATCGGAATTTTGATGAACACAGACGAAAATTATGGCATCATTTTTTTCGGATCGCCAGTTATGATATTGATGTTACAACACCTTATGGAGATAAGCCCAGCGCAGATCTTGATAAATTAAAACCTGAAAGAGTACCTTATCCGGTTCCTGCAGATCGTTACAGACATTACGGCAATTATGTAAATACGCTGATTAAAAAAGCCATGGAAATGGAAGCCGGTCCGAAACGCGATGAGTTTTCTCAAATCATTGGTTCGTATATGAAAATGGCATTTAAAAACTGGAACCGGGAACATTACGTCAGTGACGAATTAATAAAAAGTGATTTGTTAAACATGTCAAATGGGCAATTGACCATTGACGAAAGTGTACAATTTAATACACTGGCTAATTCTGCCGTAAAAAGTCAGCGCAGAGTGTATAAAGGAATGAATAAACAGAATTACCGAAATAAGAAGAACAATAACTACCGGGGAAAATCTAACAACAATAACAACAACAAACGCAGGCCTTGATTTTTAAATCATGTTGAATCCCGAACAACAAGATACCGTCCTGCAAGCAGCCCAAAACTGCATTGATATTGAAGCACAAGTTGTAACAGATCTTAAAAAGCAAATTCAAGAATCATTTATTCAATGTGTTCAGCTTATTTATGAATGCAGCGGCCGATTGGTAGTTACCGGAATTGGTAAATCTGCTATTATCGGACAAAAAATGGTAGCCACTTTTAATTCAACCGGTACCCCGGCTATTTTTATGCATGCGGCGGATGCCATTCACGGTGATTTAGGTATGATTCGACCTGAAGACATTGTACTCTGCATTTCTAAAAGTGGAGAAACACCTGAAATTAAAGTTTTATTACCCCTGGTTAAAAATCTAGGTTCTCAATTGATTGCAATGGTTTCAAATGCACAATCCAGTTTAGCACAACAAGCCAATCTGGTTATTTGGATACCGGTCGACAAAGAAGCTGAACCCAATAACCTGGCGCCAACGGCCAGCACAACTGCTCAAATGGTTATGGGCGATGCACTTGCAGTTTCATTGCTTGCCTTGCGCGGATTTACGCCCATGGATTTCGCGCAATTTCATCCGGGAGGATCCTTGGGAAAGCAATTGTATTTAAAAGTAAAAGATGTTTATCCCTTGCACGAAAAACCAGCGGTATTTGAACATACCGGATTGAATGACGTGATTTTGGAAATGACATCCAAGCGATTGGGCATGACGGCTGTGTTAAATCAAGAAAATAAATTGGTGGGCATCATCACAGATGGAGATTTAAGGCGCATGTTACAAAAAACAAGTTCTATGGAATCTTTGCAAGCCAAAGATATTATGTCGGTAAATCCAGTTCGCATTGCACCGGATGCATTGGCCGTAGAAGCTTTTAAAGTATTGAAAGATAGAAACATCACCCAGGTTATCGTTGCAGACGACGATCGGTATTTAGGAGTGATCCACATTCATGATTTAATAAAAGAAGGCATCATCTAATGTTTTTTCCAATTGGTGACGACAATGTACAAGGAGGTTACAAGCCTTTGTTTTCTTATACACTGATCCTGGTCAATGTATTGGTTTTTCTATTTGAGTTTAGCTTGCAGCAAGATGCAGCTGAAGCAATGGTTGTTGAGTTTGGATCGATCCCCCTGGAAATTAGTTCGGGGCAGGATCTATACACCTTATTGACTTCTATGTTTATGCATGGCGGCTGGATGCACCTGATTGGTAACATGTTGTTTTTATGGGTCTTTGCGGACAACATCGAAGCTGTGGTTGGAACCTTTAATTTTATTTTATTTTATATGCTTGGAGGCATTGCTGCTGCGCTCATACATGTCTTGACAAATCCCTACAGTGAATTGCCCATGATCGGGGCCAGCGGAGCGATCTCAGCGGTAATGGGAGCCTATCTGGTCATGTTTCCGGCATCACGCATCCGGGTTTGGATTTTATTTTTGTTTACCTCAGCCTATGTGCCGGCCTTATTTTTTCTGGGTATTTGGATCGCACAACAAATGGTTGCTGGATTTGGCTCATTGGGACTCAACACCGAAGAAGGAGGCACTGCATGGTTTGCCCACATTGGAGGATTTGCATTTGGACTCATAGTGGGTTTATTTGCAAGACGCAATTACAGAAAACGTTATAAATATCATGAGGAAGAATAAGTTCTTATCTCAATTTTAAATACCGTTTTTTAATCTACCCTCAATTCATTTCGTATCTGAGTCAGGTTTATTTGACAAGTGCTTGAATATTTTACATTCATACAACATAGAAGCATTACAATCTATTAATAGTTTTTGTCAATATCAATTTGCCATTTTCGAGGATAGAAATAAAATAGATACCCGGTAACAAATCATCCATTTCTAGTTTGTTTGCGCCTTGATACAATTTAACAGACTTTAGTTCCAAACCCATTTGATTGTAAATATGCGCCGTCATATTTTGAGGATTGTAATAGTTGATTTTGATTTCAAGAAATTCTTTACAAGGATTGGGTGCTAATAAGACACTTGATTTGATATCGATTTGAATGTCGCTTCCTTCAGTTCCAACCGGACCAATTTGAATGTCTTTGCATAAAGTATCTGAACCGTGTTTATTTTTTGCAATCAGACAAACAGGATACAATCCATTTTTTGTAAAAGTATGATCCGGATTTTTTAATCTACTGGAATTATTGCCACTGGCGGGATCTCCAAAATTCCAGGTCCATTCTAAGATATTGGCATAACTCAAATCTGTAAAATCAAAGCGAAGGTAATTACTGCTATCCTGTGCATACCTCCATCGGGCAACTGCTGATTTATTAATGCCCAGGGTATCGCAGGGACTGTCATCCCAATCGAAGATTCTAAAATGTGGAAAATTGGGCATGGATTGAAAATACGTGGAGGGCAATAATATATCGTGTTGTTTTAAGTTGCATGCTTTTCCGGGTACATCCGGGTTGTGAATGACATGTAGGAAATTGGTCTCGCTGTTGGTAATCCCGTAAATTTTATGATCCGGACCGAGCATTAATTGGTAAAATGTTGACTGAAAAGTGAATGGTAATTTATATAAATCAGTGGAATCAATTAAGAAATGTGAATTAGGAATATCATTTGATTCCAGATTGTATTGATATAAACCAAAATTTGCAGCAATATAAAGTAGTTTACTATTAGGAGAGAAACAAACACCACGGGGATAAAATCGATTATCATCGGGAGGAGGATTTAATGCATTATAGTCTGTTAATAAACCGGTACATCTGTCAAACTTAAACAAATTGATTCCATTATATTCTGATACCAAGGCATACCATTTACCATCGGGAGAAAAAGCAGCTTGTGCGGTCCAATATTGATGCGTCCAGGTATTGCCAATGGCTTGTTTTAATGGACCGAATATTCCATCTGGAGTAAATAGGTATTTGATAATATTATTACTAGAAGATTGATGTAACAATATCCACCAATCGCGACCATTACCGTGTCTAATTGCTTGCATACCTTGTGTAACTAAGATTGAATCAACTAATTTGCTTTTATATATTATTTGAAAAGTAGAATCACTATTCTGATTGATTTTTGTTTCATAAATTAATCCTGGGGTAGCATTTTCTAGCCGACCTGTATGAATTAAATGAAATACATCAAAATTAAATCCCGGCAATATTAAGACCGAATTTCTTGAAGGATAACCAGATTTTGAATTCTGACAATAGTCCAAATCGAACGAACCTGGATTTAAATTAGCGCTATTCAATATATACTTATGGTTTTTATCAAACAAAGCACAATTATTTGTATATAATATTAAACTACCCAAATCGTCACTAATTGTTGAGCATTCCTCAAAACTCATATTTAAATTAAAATACTTAGTAATAGGAGGATTATAACTAAAGTCCAATGAACTTCCACCAAAATAATCAGCAGGTCTATTAGGAAATCGTCCAAATAACCAAATATTATCTTGCATATCTTGAGCTAGAATAACATTGCAAAGTGTAAGTAAAACAAATAATCCTGAATATTTCATAAACATTGATTTAATAATGGCTTGTATTTATTTGTATTATTAGCTCGGCATGACAGTAAATTAAAATTATTGGTTCATCAATTTATTTACACGTTGTGTTTCATTGTAAAAATTTGAATTTATTTAAAAATGCACCACAATGCAATTCATTTAAAATTAATCAATGATTTTGAGATTCATTTAAATCATTTAAAATCAATACACGGTCTTGGGAAACGGTACTATTTATAGATTTAATCCTATTGTCAGAACGTATAACCAGGTCATTTGTGATATTTGTCTTTGAAATCGAAACTATTTTAGATAATTTCATTTTCAAAGTTAAACAAAACCCAATTTATTATTTAGGGCTTTCCTAATATTATAAAAAGTATAATGTGTATTGAAAACAGTAATTTTCTTATTGTAGATTATTTCAAGGCAAATCAAATTCCATTTAAATTTTTTCAAGGCTATTGGATTGAATTTTGCATTTCCTTTATTTCCTATCTTTGACCACCCAATTCTTCGTATGCATTATTCAGCAGCAGAAATACAGAAGCTGGTTCAACAAACCAAGCAATTCTTACAATCAAAGTCCATTTCTGAATTAGCAGAACTGGATTCGCTTCGGAACGTCATTCGTTTTCATGAATGGCAGTATTATGTTCAAGACAATCCGCTAATCGCTGATTATGAATACGACCTCCTTTATAAATTACTGGAATACACAGAATCGCAACATCCGGATTGGCTGACCTCGGATTCACCTACTCAAAGGGTATCGAGTGATCTGGTTGATCAGTTTCAGTCGGTAGAACATCTGAATCCGATGTTGTCTTTGGAAAATTCATACAATGCAGAGGATCTTCAGGATTTTGATCAGCGTGTTCGCAAATTATGTGGTCTGGATTCAGAATCTCCCCTGGCATATTTTGCCGAACCAAAGTTTGATGGCGGCAGCATTGCCGTCATTTATGAAAATGATTATTTGGTTCGTGCTGCAACACGGGGTGATGGAATTAAAGGAGAAGAAATTACCAACAATGCACGGACCATTCGTTCCCTTCCATTGAAAGCGGCATTCTCAAAGTACGGAATCTATAAAGCAGAACTTCGGGGTGAAGCAGTTATCAGCAAATCAAAATTTGAAAAAATAAATGCTGCGCGTGAAACAGAAGGACAGGCACTGCTTGCAAATCCACGCAATGCAGCAACCGGTGTGTTGCGTGTTAAAGATTCTTCAGAAACTGCCAATCGTGGATTGGATGTATTTATTTTTCAGATGGCCTACGCTGTAGATTCTAACAATGAAAATGTGTTGTTTAATCAAAAACAACATTCTGACTGGATGCAGATTTTGGATGCACTTGGTTTTAAAGTTTCTCTGCATGAACGGAAAGTTTGCAATCAGATTCAAGATGTGATTGCTTATATCAATCAATGGACGGAGAAACGGGATCAATATGCTTATGACATTGATGGAGTCGTTGTAAAAGTAAATGAACTTCGATTGCAGGACCAATGCGGTGCTACCTCACATCATCCCCGATGGGCCGTTGCTCATAAATTTCAAGCCAAGCAGGCAACTTCGCGTTTGCTTACCATAGAATTTCAGGTTGGAAAAATTGGCAGCATCACTCCCGTTGCAAAAATCGAACCCGTCCAATTAGCAGGAGTGACCGTGTCTTCTGTGTCGCTTCACAATGAAGATTTTATTACCGCCCGGGATATCCGCTATGGAGACCAGGTACTTGTTGAACGAGCGGGTGATGTCATCCCTTATATTGTGAAAGCATTTCCTGAGCTGCGTACCGGACAAGAAAAACCCATTCAATTTCCAAAAGAATGTCCATCGTGCAAAACCACTTTAATCAGGGAAGAAGAAGAAGCTGCCTGGCGTTGTCCAAATTTTTTCTGTGAAGCTCAGATCGTGCAACGATTAATCCACCATGTTTCTAAAGACGCAATGGACATCGATGGATTGGGTAAATCACTCATCGAACGATTTTTTGATTTGAAATGGATTCGCCAAATGGATGATATTTATAAATTGGACTACAAAGCAATTGCGCAATTGGAAGGAATGGGTGAGAAGTCAGCAGAAAAATTGCGGATTTCTATTGAAAAGGCGAAACACAATCCCATTCATCGCTTATTACACAGTTTGTGTATCCATCATTTAGGAAAAAAAGTCAGCAAATTGATTGCGGAACATCTACCCAATGTATTGGACCTGGAACATTGGCCTTTGGAAAAATACATGGCCATTAAAGATGTTGGTCCGGTAGTAGGTCAAAACATCATTCGCTTTTTTGAAAATCCGAAAAATGTGACCATGCTCCGGGAAATGGAATCTTTGGGGGTAAACATGGTTCAAACAGACGAAGATAGACCCAGACAGTTTTCATCGGATTCTCCTTTTGCCGGTAAGACCATCTTATTTACCGGCACCTTGAGCCAAATGGATCGCAAGGAAGCCCAGGATTTGGCTGAAAAAGCTGGAGCCAAGACCTTGTCGGCTGTAAGTTCAAATCTCAATATCCTGGTGGTTGGGGAGAATGCTGGTTCAAAGTTGACAAAAGCCAGGGCATTGGGCACTGTTGAAATACTAACGGAAGCAGAATTTTTAGAAAAATCCGTGCAAACTAGGCGATTTTTTGGGATAAAATTGAAAATCAGCGCCAACGTTTCCCTAATTTGTGCGTTATATAATACCATACAGTAGGTAATCCTTCAACAATGAAAACAAGATTTTTACTCCTCATCAGCTTATTGAGCTTGGCGAGCTTTATTCAAGCTCAAAATACATTCTGGAATCGCTCCAATACGAAACCCGCGTTAAGCAGTGGCAGTGATTGGAATAAATTGGAACATGTCCAGTTTTTTGAATTAAATCACGATGGATTTCGTCAATTTCTAATTCATCAGGTTCCTCTTGAATCCAATGCTTCTCATGCAGTTCCGATTCAATTGCCTTTTCCGGATGGCAGCCTGCATACCTTTTACATTCAGGAATCTCCTGTAATGGAGCAGGGCCTGGCTGATAAATATCCTGAAATAAAAACTTATAAAGGAAGTGATGGCAGCCATTACATGCGGATGTCTATTTCTCCTTACAGTTTTCAGGCGTATATCCTCACAGAGCAAGGCGATGTAGTTATCGAAGCTTATGACAGGAGTAATTTAAATGGTTATGGGGTATTTTATTCCAATGACCTGCGATTAAATGATCCAGTCCAATTGAGTTGTGGTACAAAGGATATCACCGAAGTGAAAGCACCCGTTGATCCACAAGTCGAACAAAAATTACAATCCAGAACCGGGGGCATTTTGGGCACTCCGGTTGAATTAAAAACCTACCGATTGGCTTTAACCTGCACGGGAGATTGGGGAGGACGTGGCGATTTAGGTGGAGGAACCCTTGCCCTGGCATTGGACAAAATGGTTGCTTCCTTATCATTGATCAATGCCGTTTATGAAAAAGATGTAGCGGTGCATTTAAATTTAATTGCATCCAATGATCGCTTGATTTATTTAGACGGGAATGCAGACCCTTACCCACAGCCTACCATGGGGGGGGCTACTTTGGGAATTAACACCAGCATCATCAATGCTAAAATTCCAAGATCAGCTTATGACATTGGTCATATCTATACCATTGGCTGTACTGATGTTGGGGGCATTGCATTTTTAGGATGCGTGTGCAACGACAACAAAGGGGGTGGCGTGACCTGTTGGTATACTTCCGACATTGCATATGTCAGTCAACGAATCACCTGCCATGAAATGGGCCATCAATTCAATGCTTCGCATACCTTCTCCAATTGCAATGGAAATGAATCAGGCACTTCGTACGAGCCTGGAAGTGGTACAACCATAATGTCTTATAGTGGCTTGTGTGGTGCTGGATTGAATGTAGAACCAGGCAACGGACCACATCCTAATTTTTTCCATGTAAACAGCGTCGAACGCATATACAATTTTACAAGAAATGAAATTGGTTCGTGTGGTACTACCACACCTGCAAACAACAGTTTTCCTCAACCAGAAATACTATTTCCTTCCGGACTTTATATCCCAATCAGAACTCCGTTTAAATTGAGTGGAAGGGCTACCGATATGGAAAACGATGCCATGACTTACAATTGGGAACAGTACGATGCAGGAGGTTATGGTCCTATGTTGGGTGAACCCTCTTTGACCGAAGAAGGACCTTTGTTTAAATCCATTTTCCCCAATAATAATCCCATTCGGATTGTGCCGGTTTGGAATACCATTCTTACCAAAGCAAATTTTGAGCGTACTGAAGTTTTGCCTACTGTTGACAGACAAATTACATTCCGGTTTACGGTAAGAGACAATCATCCAGGTGCAGGAGCTACTACCTGGAAACAAATTGGATTTAATGCGTTGGAATCAGCCGGGCCTTTTGCAGTTGTTTTTCCAAATGAATCTACTTTAGATACACTTTATACCGATTTATGCAATAAGGTACGTTGGGATGTTGCAAATACTGATAAATCGTTGGTGAACTGTAAGAAAGTAAATGTTTATTTGATGCCCAACCGAACCAATCCGGATAATTTAATTCCATTGGCATTAAATACGGACAATGATGGAGAAGAATTGGTTACAATTCCTGATTCATTAATTGGTTCTTCACGAGCACGAATCTTGGTTGAATCTGTAGGAAATATTTTCTTTGATGTTTCTGATCAAGATATTCGGATTCGCAGTTCGGTATCTCCAAAACTTTTATTTGGTGTTGCACCCAAATCGTTAAGAGTTTGTGTTCCTACCAAAACTGATATTTTGGTTCAATCATGTGCAGCAAAGATTTCCGGCAGCATGCAGATTTTTGTTGAAAGTGGATTACCGGATAATGCGAGCTATCGTTTTGATCAATCGTCATTTGATGTCAATGGATCAAATGTCTTGCATCTGGATTTTACCAATGTAGTTGCATCAGGAATCAACACATTGGTTATTGCGGCCATCACACCCAATGGAGACACCTTAAGAGAATCCATTGAATTGGATTTAGTCAGCGTGGATTACACAGCGGTAAAAACAATTTATCCTGCTGATGGACTTTCAGGTTTGGCTCAATCTATTGAATTCAAATGGAATCCCAGCGTGAATGCAGAATCCTATAATTTGGAAATTGCCACTTCACCTGTGTTTGGAAATACAATTGTTTACACATTAAAAGGAATTAAAGGTTCGACCTTTAAACCAAATTTTTTCTTTGAAGAAAACAAATTATACTACTGGCGAATCATTCCTGTAAATCGCTGCGGTGATGGTGGACCAACAACACCGGCTGCATTTCATACAATCAATAAAGCATGTATTGAAACGGATTATATAGGAAATGTGATTAGTTTAAAAGCAAACAGAACCGGAACCATGATGCTTACCATACCCGATGCAGGATTTATCAGCGATGTCAACGTGAAAAATTTTGAAGCCACTGCAGTGGGTATAAATAGTGTGAGCCTCACTCTGGTTAGCCCCTTTGGCACTAAAGTAAAATTATTTGATAAAAATTGCGGTGTTACCAGCAATTTTGATTGCAGCTTTGATGACGATGCTTCAGTTACTTTATTGGCAGGAGGTTGTCCGCCCGTTCAAGGAAAACTGATCCAGCCTTTAGAATCCTTAAGTAAATTTATTGGTGAAAATAAAAAAGGAGATTGGCGGATTGAACTGGCAACCGATAATTTTCTATCAGGCTTGGCAGAATTTAATAATTTCAAATTAGATATTTGCTCGGATCTCATTGTAAACAATCCATTCAATTTAAATAATTTGGGTTTGTATTTGAATGCAGGCGAAACCAAAGGCATTGGTTTGGATTTGTTGCAATCACAGGACATTGATAATACCGCAGACCAATTGGTTTATACCATTGTAGCTAAAACGCAACGGGGAGATTTATTATTAAACGGACAGCCTTTGGATTACGGATCCAGGTTTACACAAAAAGATATTGATGATGGCAAATTAAGTTATCATCACCTGGGTGCTGATATGGAAATTGATGGCTTCTTATTTACTGTTGAAGATGGAGCCGGTGGTTGGTATGGCACGGATTATTTTAAAATACAAATTGGAGCCGTAGCAACAGACGATAAAACACTTGATCCGGGATTGCTGGTGTATCCAAATCCAACCCAGGGGCAGTTGCAGATTTCAACCAATGAAATTTTAGATAAAACGGCTCGACTCCGATTGATTAATTTACAAGGACAAGTGATCCTTAATCGTTCGATGGCCAATTCAAAAGCAGAACAAATTAGTATTCAAAATTTAACCGATGGCATTTACATATTGGAAATAAAATCTGATAAGTACTTTGCTACTAAAAAGGTGGTGTTGAAGAAATAGGTTTCAATTTATTTTCTTTATAAAAAAGCACAAGGATTTAATACTTCTTGTGCTTTTTTAATTTAGAGGAACTATTTTTTTATTGGGGTGTAAATTTAATTTCCAACCAATACCTTTTGCCAAATCATCCATAAGTTGGATCATTTCATTTCGTTTTGACGAACAGCGATTGAGTAAATCACTTTGTTGAGCCTTTTGACGGATAAACGATTTTGCATTTTCCTCCAGTCCGCTGAGTTCTTCCGGTTTAAAATAATTGAAGCTGCCTTGTTGCAGATCAAAGTAATCCATGGTATGTTCGATGCTGATAATGACTGGGGTCGTATCCAGATAAAAATGAACCGTCTTCGTGTTTTCGTCCAACACCAATCTGGAGGAATCCATATCGATGCCTGCATGTACGGTGGCTTGTACCCGAATCATAGCAATTTTGCGAAACGGACTTAAATCAAACCAGGTGTAGTCTTTGTGATTGATGATTTCATTAAACTGGGCTTCAACATAAACCACTTTAAAAACGTCTTTGATGCGTTCTAATAAAATGCTTTGATCTGTTTTAGAGATACTGTTTGTGTTCTTGTAATTATTTCCAATGTAAAACCCAAGTCCGACAAGACAAAGGGAAATAAAAATATAAAAAAGGTATTTCAATTATTTGAGTTTCGCTGAAAAGGGATATTTCAGATTTTCGTATGAAGCCAAAATTCCTTTCACTGAACCGACCACGAGTGGAGATTCCATGAGAACGGGTAATTTGTTTGAATCATTAGCCACCCAAAAATTCATTTGCACCCCTTCATCAAATACATTTCCCGAAATCACATCTCCAATTGCATGAATGGTTTTATAAGTTCCACTTTCTTTAACTTTAAATCCCGGATCCTCTTTTTGATATTTCAGGTTTAATTCGTATTTGGTGTTATCCAGGATGATTTTAAAAGCAGTTGATTTATTATTTTGAAATGATTTTAAGTCAATATTTCGCAGATAATACATACTTGAAATCATATCATAATAATTTCCATCTAAATCAATCTCGGAAGTTTTTGTATTGTTAAAGCTTCGACCTGTTGAACTATAGGCTTTATGATTGGGATAATCAAAAACAATTTTTTCATAATGTCTGTAATTGCCCTGATGGATTTCCCGAATGTATAATTTAGGAAGGCCGGTTGTCTTATCTATATACGAGTGATATTTATCCCGCACTTTATAAAACCATTCATAGGAAGCATAGGTTTTACCGGTTACTTCGATGTGATAGGAATCGGGTTCGTCTTTGATTTCAAATACTACCTCTCCTGCTGTCAACCAGACGAAATTCCAGTTGTAGAAAATCTTATAAACCAATTTCTCACCCGTACTAAATGCAAAGCCTGAAGCATCGGATGCTGGCCTGAATGACCAAAATCCGAGGGCTGAAATTATTAAGAGGACTATAAAGATCCGTAGTTTCATTTCAATCAGGGCTTTAAACCATATAACAATAGCAGGCCGTAATAATTGCTTGCGCTATCAAATTTAACAAATAATAAATGAAAAGGCTGCGTTGTAAACTGAATTTCCTGAAAAAAGGATGCACGAATTTGCGTCTTAATCCTTGCTTAAGCTGGGTTCAAGGCCCAAAACATTTGATTTGGACGGGTAGATTTTTAGAACGGTACCCGTTAATAGTTCCTTTGACGGATTTAGTTCATTCCAGCTCAGGAGGTCTTCCAATTCAACCTGATAGAAGTCGGCGATTTCCGAAAGGGATTCCCGTGTCTTTACCAGATGGCGAAGTAATTGCTGGTTTGAATCCTTTTTATAATCGGTCTTTTTTTTAATATCTTTAATAGAAGCAGACTCAAATGCCAGATTTATTGAACTTGGATTTTGAATGGAGATGTTGTCTGGTGAAAAAATAAAAGGCCTGTTGAAGGATATGATTTCATGATCAGGCATTGCATCTTCCATCAGTCGTGCTTCATCCAAAACAGGATTAAATTTATTTTGAAAGCGGTAATAATCTACAAATTCAACCATCAGGCTATCCGGTAAACTGACGGATGAACCGCTGTTTAATCCGGGAATGCTAAATCGTTTGTAGGATGGATTGAGACTTAGAAACAGCTCTTTCTTAATGCTGGTTTTCTTAAATAAATCCCGAAGATTGACTTCCTTATAAATTTTAGCAAAGGTTATTTTTTCGTCTGGAAATTCTTCGATAACCGGTACAATGTTATGTTCCGGGTAATATTTCATAAAGTAACTGGCGCCAATAAAAGCCGGTACAAAGAGTTGTGTTTGGCGTGGTAAAAGCTTTTTAATTCCCCAAAAGTCAGTGGCTTTACTGGATTCGAGTAAATCTTTTACCTTGTATTCCCCACAGTTGTAGGCAGCTATGACCAAAGACCAGTCATTAAACATGGCATACAAATTTTTAAAATACAGGGCAGCTGCCTGAGTTGCTAAAACAGGATCTAAGCGTTGGTCCACCTTAGCATCAACCCGTAATTTAAGGATCCGGGCCGTTGCGGGCATTAATTGCCAGATTCCTGCAGCCCCAACGTAGGATTTTGCATCCAGCTGGAGTGCAGATTCTACAATGGTCAGGTATTTAAGGTCAGTTGGAAGGTTGTTTTCGGTAAAAATCCGGTCAATCAACGGAAAATAGTTTTCAGTCCGTTTAAGGATTTCGAGGGTAGCTGCCTTATTTCGGCCAACAAATCGTTTAACCTGATCCAGCACATCCTCTTCAATACGGAGGGAGACCAGACAGTCCATGGACTCCAGGCGTGAGCGTACTTCCTCTTCGTAAAATTCAGGTTTATTTCCAAGCAAACTCAATATTCCTGTAGCCTTCAACCCCTGATGGGAATTGGCATTGTGCGATAATAGCACAAACAGGAATACAATGAATATGGATGAAAGCTTGTTCATGGAAAAATGCCGTAATTTCTTAAATCGAACCGTAGTCCCTTCTTCGATCGTATACAAATATAATCAAATACATATACTTAACCGCAGAAGGATCACAAAGGTACGAATATTATTGAAAACGAAACGTTAACACGCTAAATATAATGTTAATATATATTATAATTATATTTAATATGTTTTTAGTTCTGCTCTTATAAACTTCAGAATCCGTGGTTTTAGTGTGTTTGAAGAAATATTTAAGACATTTTTAGGAATTCAAAATGTATGTGTTTGTTTCGAGAGAAACCTGCTAGGTTTGAGACCCCGGAAATCCCAATTAAAAATGATTTCGGTGCTTCAAATTAAATTATTGGGCAATGTAATTGGCAAGCATATCAAAAGAAACACGTTCCTGAACTCCAGTGAACTGATTTTTTACAAGGGCTGTGTGGCTTTGGCGTTCTTCTTCTCCAATGATAATCACATAAGGTACTGCCAATTTTTCAGCATGCGAAAATTGTTTTTTAATCTTGGTTGGTTCCGGATAAACTTCAACAGGTATCCCAAAAGAACGAATGCTTCCAGCACATTCAAAAGCTACTTGTAAACAAGCTTCATCCAAACTAATAAAGAGTGCTCGCACTGCCTGGGAAATTTCTATCGGAAATAAATTTTGTTCTTCTAAAACGTCGTAAATCCGATCTGCTCCAAAGGAAATGCCGACTCCGGATACATCTGGCAATCCAAATACTTCGGTCAGATTATCATAGCGTCCTCCACCCCCAAGACTGCCCATTTTGACTGTGGTGGGTAATACTTCAAAAATACAGCCGGTATAATAACTTAAACCACGCGCAAGTGAAGCTGAAAATTTTAAAGTTTGACCGTAGGAATAGTTTGAATTAAAAGCAAGGATTTTTTGAAGTTCGTTTTTACCATGAATGGCAAGCTCATTAAAATTAAAATCTTCTAAATTATCTGATGCGGTAATTTTTAAAATCCAGTCTGCTTGATCCGCTGCAATGCCCAATTGCATCAGATTTTTTTTGACTTCTTCTGGTCCGATTTTATCCAATTTGTCTAATTCAAGCGTCATGTTCATGAATTGATCAATGCAACCTGCTTGACTGGCTACTCCTTCCAATATTTTGCGATGATTAAAAACGATGTTGACCGGAATTTTTAAAGTGCTAAAGACCTGATCATAAATTTGAATTAATTCTGCTTCGTAGAGCAGGGAGTTTGACCCAACGACATCGGCATCGCATTGATAGAATTCACGGTATCGCCCGCGCTGCGGTCGATCGGCTCGCCAAACGGGCTGGATTTGATATCGTTTGAATGGAAAATGAATGCTGTTTTGATTCATAGCAACCACCCGTGCAAAGGGAACGGTTAAATCATACCGGAGTCCTTTTTCTGAAATAAATGGTAGGAGTTTATTTGAATTTTTTTCTTGGACAAATTCTTCCGGAGCATCTTTTAAATAATCTCCGCTGTTCACTATTTTAAATAATAACTTGTCTCCTTCATCACCGTATTTTCCAGTCAGTGTGCTTAAGTTTTCCATGGCCGGAGTTTCCAGAGCCTGATAAGCATAATTTTTAAAAACGGATTCAATCGTTTGAAAAATAAACTTCCTTCGATTGGCCTGTAAGGGTAAAAAATCACGGGTACCTTTTGCTAAAGAAGGTTTTTTCATGTTGATGAATCTTAATTAAAACTGATTTAAAAAGCGTTGATCATTTTCAAAGAAATAGCGGATGTCAGGAATTTTATGAAGCAACATCGCCTGGCGTTCGATTCCCATTCCGAAGGCAAAACCGGAATATACATCCGGGTCAATTCCACAATTGCTCAGTACAGCCGGATCGACCATGCCGCAACCCAGAATTTCCAGCCAACCGGTTCCTTTAGTGATCCGGTAATCGGTTTCGTCTTTAAGTCCCCAGTAGATATCCATTTCAGCAGAGGGCTCTGTAAAAGGAAAATACGAGGGTCGAAGTCGCATACGGACCTCAGGCCCATACATTTCTTTGGCAAAAAAGAGTAAAGTTTGCTTGAGATCGGCCATGCTGATGTTCTTATCAATATATAAACCTTCAACTTGATGAAACTGGCAATGCGAGCGGGCAGAGATGGTTTCATTGCGATAAACCCGTCCGGGAGCTAAAATTCGGATGGGAGGTTGGTTTTGCTCCATATACCGGGTTTGGACAGAGGAGGTATGGGTTCGGAGCAGCATATTTCCAAAATCGCGGAGGTAGTAGGTATCCTGCATATCCCTGGCCGGGTGGTCATCCGGTGTATTTAGGGCTGTAAAATTGTGCCAGTCATCTTCAATTTCACGATCTTCTACGATTTCAAAGCCAATTTTATTAAAAATGCCAACAATTCGTTCCAAAACTTGAGAAATCGGATGCCTGGTACCATTTGACATTAATTGTACCGGCAAACTTAAATCTAACTTGGATGCTTCGGAGGTAGTAGCAGCTGTCTTGAGGTCTTTAAATGATTCAAACCGTTCTTCGGCCAGGATTTTCGCTTCATTGACCAATTGGCCGTATTCTTTTTTTAATTCGTTGGGGATTTTGCCAATTCCGGCAAATAGAGGTTTTATCAAATTTTTTGATCCAAGAAACTGGATTCGGAATTGTTCAAGACTGGCTGCATCTTTTATTTCAAAAGACTGAATAGCTTCGATCATCCGTTTTATTTCTGCAAACCAATCCTGCGACATTGTAATTACATTTGTCGCGCAAAGGTAACTGATAAGCAAGACAATCAAAAGTTTAGCCCTTCGAATGCAAAGCTTCCTCAACTTCTTTAAAAGTCCCCGGTCTATCTCTTATGTATTTACACTGGGAATGTTATTATTTGCCATTGGAATCAGTTGGTCGCCGGCTTTACTTTCAATTGCTGTAATGATTTTAAGTATTTTGATTTTATTTCAATACGATGAAAGCAAATCCAGAATTGGCTGGAATCGTAGCTTCCTCCAAAATTTAGATAAGTTATTTCAAGAACCTTACTTAATCTGTTACCTGCTCTTTTTTGGAACTTGCATGCTGTCCGGACTCTGGTCTGAATCTTTAAAAGATTGGTATTGGTTTTCCAGAATGCTCTTGCCTTTTTTATTATTACCAATTGCATTTTATATGCATGGGAATTTAAGCAAGGATCAATGGTATTTAATTTTATATGTATTTGTGCTATCCATATTTTCTTACTCAATTTCTATTTGCATTGATTACTTCAGGCATTTTGAGGCCTATAATCTTGATTTATTAAAAGGCAAACCCATTATAAACAAGATCTCACACATTCGATTTAGTATGCTGATTGCTATCAATGCCCTATTGTGTTTTCATCTGTATCTAAAATCTGCTGGTTATCGCTATCGATTTGAAAAATATCTTGCACTGGCTTTGTTTGTTTATTTTTTCATCTTCATTCATTTAATTTCAGTCAAAACAGGAATAGCCGGCATGTACCTGGCGCTTAGCTATTATTTGATTGCGGAATTTAAAAAACAAAAAATTTGGAATACCCTCATACCTGCATTTGGAATGATCCTGTTGATCGTCTTGGCATTTATTTTTATTCCGAGTTTGCAAAATAAATTTTATTACAGCATTTGGCAAATAGGAGAATGGTCCCGGGGAAAATGGATATTATATTCTGATTTAGAACGACTGGTTTCCTGGCAAATGGGTTTGGAACTCATTAAACACGATCCATTTTTTGGTAGCGGAATCGGAGACCTCTACCAGGCCACTAGAAATACATATTTGGAATGCTTTGGATTTGAACAAGGAAAACTTCCACACAATCAATTTTTATTTAGTTGGGCGTTTACCGGAATTTTTGGATTGGTTTCATTACTCGGTATCATTTTCTACAGTGTGTTTCAAAAATCATGGCATAAAAACGATTTGATTATGAGCATTCAGGTAGTTTTAATATTCTCCTTTTTGTTTGAATATACTCTGGGTACACAAATGGGATGTGGTATGTTTGTATTTATGAGTCTTGCCTCCTGGGCCTGGATCCGTTTTGAGGGGAATTCAGAAGCAAAATCAAAGTAAAAATAAAATGAGGCCCGTGGACCTCATTTTATTTAAATTGCTTAAAAAATTACAATATGAAAAATCCTTATTTCATTATGTTCATCAAACCTTTCTGAAGTTCTTCCTGATTCATAACCGGTTGAAATTCTACCCGCGCATTAAAATTGGAAAACATGAGTTCGCCAATAGGTGGTATTTCTGATGAATCTTTCATATCAAAGAAAATGTACATGGTGCGTTGACCTCCATCGGCAGTAAAATAGGCTGCTTCTGGTTTGGTAAGTTCCATAAGTTTTCCAACAATAGTTGGTAGGCGTCCTTCAGAAAGGGCTTTATTGGAAGCGTTCACTTCCAGAGAACATCGTAGCATGGTACGCATGGCATTTGAATTTAAATGGTAAATAAAATTATTTTTTGGATTTCATTTTTGGTTTTTGTAATTGCTCGTTAAATGCAGCAGTGTCAAATTCTACTCTGCCGGATTCAATTTTATTATTCTTATCGAATGTATATACAGCCAACCATCCGAGTTTAATCTTGTTATTGGTGGCAGGTTTTCCCATAAATTTTCCTGTATTGGTTCCACTTAAAGTACCGCGAATTGTTAGTTTGTTTCCGGATATTATTATTTCGTCTAAATTGCGGTGAACGTCCGGCATTCCTGCTTTGAATGCTGAGATCCTAAGTTTGGTATCTTCAAGTGAACTTTCGTGATTTCCAAAATAGCTGGTTCCCACCGGATTCCAAAAACTTGCAAATTTGTTTACATCTCCGGCATCAGCAGCTTGCATCAGTTCATGAATGATTCTTTCTTTTTCAGCATTTGAATTGACACCCACCATCAGCTGAGCATCAAATGATTTACCATCAAATTGTACAAAACGGTTTTTAATTTTGCCCATATCATCTAGTTCATCCAAGACTAAAAAAGGAAGATTTACTTTATTTCCGGTTGGAGGACTTCCCATCATACTGCCGGTATTGGTCCCTTTAAAAATACCTTTTGTGGTTACATATTTACCATCAGTAATGAGTTCGGTGATTTCGTGTTTCATATCCGGAAAAGCTGTTTTTTGTGCGGAGAGTATTCCAATAAATGCTTGAATGGGTGAGGGTGCTGCCACAAAAGGATTCATAATCGTAAAATCTGATGCACAATAATCAGAGAATTGTGTGGTATTGCCGGCATCCATTAAAGCAAACAGTTTCCGAACAGTTTTTTCAGCCCGCATTTTGGGATCTGCATTTCCGGCTAAAAGTTGGCTTTCCAAAAGTTTTTGATCAAATTGAGTGGTAAGTGATTTGATTTTTCCTTTTCCGTTTAACTCAAACAATACGGTAATGGGCACATTTACTTTATTGTCTGTTGCTGCTTGTCCAAACATAGCTCCTTTGTTTGTTCCAGTAAATGTTCCGCGCACAGCTACCCAATTGTCATCTGCAAACCAATAACTGATCGCATGTTTCATGTCCGGATAGGCCGCTTTTAAAGTTTGGCCAACTGCTTTCCAGGCCTTTTTCACAAATGGATTTGGAGAAAAAGGAGCAATGGCCTGAAAGTCCTCGGTTAATAAATTTTCAACTGCTTCAAAATTTCCTTCATCAAGGAATGAAAAATATTCACTTACTATTTTACCTGCTTTCTTTTCCTGAGCAAGCATGCTTAGGGTACTTAAAAAAAGTACCATAATCAAATTGACAATTTTTAATTTCATGATATTTTAATTCTTAATTTTTAATTCTTAATTCTTAATTTCAACAGCCATACCATCCATTCCTTTGAAATAGCTCAATTTACCATTAGTGGCTTTGAATTGGTGTGCATAGCTGTCACTGTAATTTTTCTTATTAGATGCATTGGTATAATTTACATCTACTTTTATAAATACGTCATCACCATCTGCTAAGAACCTGCTGGGTTGAAATTTACTATACTTTATTTTGCCATTTAATTCTGTAAAAAATTTACTTACTTCTTCTTTGCCTTTAAAGGTTCTGATTTTAGAATCAAACGTACGATCGTGAATTTCAAACGTGATGTCATCATTGCAAAGGGCTAATAAACCTGGAATATCTCCTTTGCCAAAAGCTTCATAAGCTGCAGTTACCAGCATGGTATTTGGATTGTTTAAAAAGCCATATCCAATTTGACTCAGCGATGCATTTGGATTCGCACTCCAATGTGAATTGCATTTTCCTTCTGCATTTAATGTGATGATATCCATGTCATGAACATCTATTTTTTTATTGGTAGCAGGAAAATTCATAAAATTTCCAGTATTTGTACCTGTTAAATGAATTTGTAAAAAATAGCGATTGGGTCCAGCTGGAACAATAGATTGAATTTCAAACTTGGTATCTGGAAATGCATCCAGGAATACTTTGTATTGGGCGATGCTTGCTTCAATTCCTTTTATGGGTTCCGGGCCCAAAGCAAGTTCGGTATAGTCTGCGCTGCACAAAGCAGCAAATGCAGTAAAATCTTTTTGCATGATCGCGGCATATGCTTTTCGGATATTAGCTTCATCTCTGGTAAGATTGGAAGGTCCGGAACAAGCATTAAACAGTAGTATTCCGGAAATGAAGTAAGCTAAACAAGTACTGGTTTTCATTTTTTTTGTTTTAAATTTATTAGAAATATTAAGGTTTAGATGGATCATTTAAAATGAGCATTTAAATTGAAGGTATTTACGGAGTAATAATCATCTTGGATTTTGGATTTTTAAAACAAGCTTTGGTTTTTTATATTCCCTTGGTTTAAAACACTATTAAATCAATTGGATGTTTGAGTTAAAATTATTTGTAATCTTGCAGCATGTCAGCGCAAAAACTAGGATTATTAAAAGAATTGGAGAGCAATACCTTCGTCCGAATTTTACCATCTGCAATTCACGGCATCGGGGTATTTGCAATCAAGCCCATTCCAAAAGCATGCAGAGATTTTTTTTCTAAAGAGGAAGGGGAATGGACTGAATTGAGTTTCGAAGAAGTTGCAGACTTGCCGGAGTCGTCCCGAACCTTAATTGAAACTTATTGTCTATTTAATGAAACTCATTATTATGTGCCAAGCAAAGGATTTAAAGCTATGGACTTAAGTTTGTTTTTAAATCACAGCACAGAACCCAATATTAAATCCGTTAATGACGGACTTGAATTTGAGTCGCTTCGAGCTATTGAAGTTGGGGAAGAACTATTGATTGACTATGGCACCATTGTAACTTCTGACGAATAATTGGAAGGATCTGTTGAATGGGATAAAGCTACCACTTCATGTGGATAAATAAATTACGGGCTTCTACAAATTAAACTATTTTTGCATATGAATTTACCTATGCATGAATCAAAACAAGCCACAAGCTCCATCAGCTGATTATAGTACGATTAAAGACCTTGTTTTGAATGTTCGGCGCTATTTGGATGAATTTCGGCATCATCGAAAGCTGTGTTATGCATTTTTAGCGGTTGGATTGCTTTATGGTTTTTGGTTTTATTGGTCTAACCCAAAAATTTATGAAGCAGAGCTTAGTTTTATGTTGAATGAAGATCAAAACCAAGCAGGAGGACTCAGTGCCGTTTTAAGTGAATTTGGCGGATTGTTAGGTTCGCATGGAGATGAGGTCAATCTTCAAAAAATATTGGAGCTTGGTAAATCCAGAAATATAGCAGAAAAAGTCTTTTTTGATTCCTGCACTGTATTTGGGAAATCCGATTTTCTTGCAAATCACTTGATTAAAGAATTAGAAACGCATGGAAAATGGGGGGCCAAGGCATATTATTTCATTGAGAACCCATTAAAAGGATTTCAGTTTAAGCATCAACAAGTCGAAGTTTTTACCAGACTTGAAAATGCTGCCTTAAAACAATTGCATGCTTTGTTTTTATCAATGCTCACTACAGCGGTCAGTGAGAAAACAAGCATCATGAAACTTAATGTTCAGTGCACGGATGAGATGCTCGCTTATGAATTGGCAAATCGCCTGTTTGACAAAATGAGCCAGTTTTACATCAATAAAACCATTGAAAAACAGAAACAGACCTACGATGATTTGGCTTCTAAGACAGATTCACTCCGAAAACTCCTCCACAATAAACAATATGGACTGGCAGATTTGAAGGATAGTTACCGCGCAACCTGGCTACTTAAAGAAGAGGTCCCCAAGACAATTCTGGATCAGGATATTAAAATGTTACAACTTATATATGGGGAGGCATTAAAAAACAAGGAAATTGCCTCCTATGCCTTAGATCACAAGACCCCATTTATCCAAGCCATAGACTTACCCATTATGCCATTGAAAGTCAGTCGTTTAATTTTAGTTAAGTCCTTGATATTAGGGGCATTATACGGAATGTTATTGGCTTCAGTCCTCATTTTTGTTCGAAAATTCTACCAAGAGAGTATTCAAAATTAATCAAGAATGAGTAATTTTGTTGCTCAAATATGATTGAGGTTTTAATTTCTTCGAAAACCAGAATAAAGCTGTTGTTGAAGTTTTTTCTCAATAGCAGAAATACCACTTATTTGCGAAGTCTGGAATCTGAATTTGGAGAATCCAGCAATGGCATCCGACTGGAATTAAACCGGCTTGAAAAAGCAGGCCTGTTGTCCAGTGAAACCAAAGGAAATCGAAAGTACTTTAAAGCAAATACGGGTCATCCTTTATTCGATGAAATTCACAATATCTTATTGAAGCATTTAGGTATTGATCAGATTACTGAAAAAGTAATTGAGCGGCTTGGGGCAGTTGAAGAAGTTTACCTGACGGGTGATTTTAGTAAAGGGAAAGACAGTGAGATCATTGATTTAATCATAATGGGCCGTCCGGATAAAGAATATTTAGTTCAATTAGTAGACAAAGTTGAACAATTGATTCATCGCAAAATTCGTTTTTTGCTTTTTGAAAATAGAAGTGATAAAGCCATGTTCAAAATTTTAAAAGATGAAGAACCTTTATTGTTGTGGTCTGCAAAAGTTTAGATATGTATCAGGAATTATTAAATAAAGAAAAAAAATTAGCAGTTATAGGACTTGGATATGTAGGGTTGCCGCTCGCATTGAGCTTTGCAAAGAAATTTAAGGTAATCGGGTTTGATATCAATGAGGAACGGATCGAAATGATGAAGAAACACATGGATCCATCCAGAGAGTTAAGTGCAGATGCATTTAAAGATGCAGATATTGAATTTACAGATTCATTGGATATTCTTCGCCAGGCTCATTTTTATATTGTTGCAGTGCCTACACCAGTTGATGAACACAAAGTTCCGGATTTAAAACCGATACTTGGAGCATCTAAAACGATTGGTAAAGTTTTAAAAGAAGGAGATTATGTTATCTATGAATCTACCGTATATCCTGGGTGTACGGAAGAAGATTGTTTGCCTATTTTAGAGAAAGGTTCCAACTTAGTCTGCGGAATACATTTTAAAATAGGATATTCTCCGGAGCGCATCAATCCGGGTGATAAGACCCGAACACTGGAATCCATTTTAAAAATTGTATCAGGCAATGATGCAGAAGCATTGGATGAAATTGCTAAAGTTTACGGTGCAATTATTCAAGCAGGAATTTATAAAGCATCCAGCATTAAAGTTGCAGAAGCTGCAAAAGTTATAGAGAACAGTCAGCGTGACTTAAACATTTCATTTATGAATGAGCTGGCTATGATTTTTGACCGGATGGGGATTGATACACACGAGGTACTTGAAGCAGCTGGAACCAAATGGAATTTTCTGAAATTTTCACCTGGATTGGTTGGAGGTCATTGTATCGGAGTGGATCCATATTATCTTTTACATAAATCAAAACAACTGGGTTATGATCCGGAAGTTATTTTAAGCGGACGCAGAATCAATGACAGGATGCCTGCATTTATTGCAAAAAAATTGGTTCAGCTTTTAATAGGAAAGGGTAAAAATCCAAGCAATTGCAAAGTACTGATCAGTGGCATTACATTTAAAGAAAATGTATCAGATATCCGGAATTCCAAAGTTGCCGATTTGTATGATGAATTGCGTGGATATTCTGTGCAGGTAGATGTAAATGATCCCTATGCTGATCCAAATGAAGTGAAACATGAATATGGTATACAGATTAAAAAAACGCCTGATACGGATTATGATGCAGTTGTAGTAGCAGTTGCACATCAGGATTACAAAAATCTTGATATGAGTTTTTTTAAAAATCTGATGAAATCAGATCCGGTATTGGTTGACTTGAAAGGGCTTTATCCAAACCCTGGAAATGGGATGACCTATTGGAGATTATAATAAATTATTAAAATGAATATCAGCATCATAGGTACAGGATATGTAGGATTGGTTACAGGGACTTGTTTTTCAGAAACAGGAAATCAAGTGATTTGCGTAGATATAAATGCTAAAAAAGTTGAAGACTTAAAGAATGGCAAAATTCCAATTTTTGAACCCGGCCTGGAGACTTTATTTGAGCGAAATGTGGAAGAGGGTCGATTGAAATTTACGACAAGTCTTCAAGAAGCAGTGCAACATGCAGAAATCCTTTTTTTGGCACTCCCAACTCCACAGGGAGAAGATGGCGCTGCTGATTTAAGTTATGTGTTGCAAGCGAGTTCGGACATTGCAAAACTTATCACAAAATATACGGTGCTCGTTAATAAAAGTACCGTTCCGGTTGGAACAGCAGAAAAAGTGATTGAATTATTGGCAACTCAATTGGATCAAAAGCTCTTTGATGTTGTTTCAAACCCGGAATTTTTAAGGGAAGGAGTTGCTGTAGAAGATTTTATGAAACCGGATCGAGTTGTAATTGGGAGTAGTTCAACTAGAGCCAGAGATAAGATGACGGAATTGTATGAACCTTTTGTTCGACAGGGAAATCCCATCTTTCACATGGATTTACGAAGTGCAGAATTGACTAAATATGCTGCTAATGCATATCTGGCAACCCGTATCAGTTTTATGAATGAAATTGCCAATCTATGCGAACAAACGGGAGCCAATGTCGATATGGTTCGCATGGGCATGGGAAGTGACAATCGGATTGGGAAGCGATTTTTATTTCCGGGAGTTGGATATGGTGGATCTTGTTTTCCAAAAGATGTGACAGCATTACATCAAACTGCTGAACAACATCAATATCCATTCAGGATTTTAAAAGCTGTCATGGATGTAAATAAATCACAAAAGAAAATTCTTAGCAATAAAATTTTAAATCATTTTGAAAATCATTTGAAAGGTAGAAAAATTGCCTTTTGGGGATTGGCGTTTAAACCCAATACCGATGACATTCGGGAAGCTCCGGCTTTAGAGATTATAAGTGATTTGTTAGCTGCCGGTGCAAATATCAGCGTATACGATCCGGAAGCAACCCATCATGTAAAACAGGTATTTGGAGAAAAAATACATTATGCAAAAGATATGTATGAAGCCATTCAGGATGCAGATGCATTGGCATTAGTTACTGAATGGAATGTTTTTCGATCACCCGATTTTGATAAAATGAAGAATGGGATGAAATTGCCTGTCATTTTTGATGGCCGAAATGTTTTTGAACACAGTAAAATGGCCGAATTGGGTTTTAAATATTACAGTATTGGAAGACATTAATATATAAACAAAAAAATATTCGATAGTATGAAATTGCACATGGTAGATTTAGGAACCCAGTATGCTAAGATCAAACCGGAAGTAGATGCTTCCATTCAGGAAGTTTTGGATTCAAGTATATTTATTGGTGGACCGGTAGTAAATGCTTTTAAAACTAATTTAGAAAATTATTTAGGAGTAAAACATGTGATTCCTTGTGCAAATGGAACGGATGCTTTGCAAATTGCATTGATGGCACTTGGTCTGCAACCCGGAGATGAAGTAATACTCCCGGCATTTACTTATGTGGCAACTGCAGAAGTTATTGCCTTGTTGCGATTGGTTCCCGTCATGGTCGATGTGAATTTAAATGATTTTAACATCCAGCTGGATGAAATCAAAAAAAATATAGGACCTAAAACCAAAGCCATTGTGCCAGTCCATTTGTTTGGTCAATCCTCACAAATGGAAGAAATAATGGCCATCGCTAAAGAGCATAACTTGTATGTTGTTGAAGACAATGCTCAAGCTATTGGTTCTGATTATTATAACCAAAACGGAACGAAACAGAAAGCAGGAACCATTGGACATATTGGTTGCACTTCTTTTTTTCCATCAAAAAATCTTGGATGTTATGGTGATGGAGGTGCAATGTTTACCAATGATGACGCATTGGCAGAGCAAATTCGGATGATAGCCAATCACGGTCAGGGATCTGTAAGGTATTATCATGATGTCGTCGGTGTGAATTCAAGATTAGATGCCATTCAGGCAGCCATCCTTAATGTAAAATTAAAATATTTAAATTCCTATGCAAAAGCCCGGGTTGCTGTAGCAGATTATTATGATGCTGGTTTTAAAGAACTTCCGATGCTTATTACACCCTATCGAGCAAAGCATTCAAGCCATGTATTTCATCAATATACCATGCGAATCACCAATGGAAAGCGTGATGAATTAAAAGCTTATTTGGATTCAATTCAAATCCCCAATGCAATTTATTATCCTGTACCGCTGTATGAACAAAAGGCATATAAAGCTTTTAAAGGAAATGTAAACCAATTGGCTATCACAGAAATATTATGCAAGGAAGTACTTTCGTTGCCTATGCATACTGAATTGAATAATGAAATGCTTGATTATATAATTAATCACGTCAAAAAATTTTTAACTTCTTAAATTATGGGAGGCTATTTTGCGCATCCAACTGCAGTAATTGATGCAGATTGCTCAATAGGTGATGGAACCAAGATCTGGCATTTTTCACATATTATGTCCAATTGTATCATTGGAAAAAATTGCAACCTGGGACAGAATGTAGTGATTTCACCCGGTGTCGAATTGGGTCCTAATGTAAAAGTGCAAAACAATGTTTCAATATATACCGGTGTGATTTGTGAAGAGGATGTTTTTTTAGGACCTTCGATGGTTTTCACTAATGTAATCAATCCAAGATCCGCTGTAAACCGGAGGGATCAATATTTAAAAACACGGGTTAAGCGCGGAGCATCTATTGGTGCGAATGCTACCATCGTATGTGGAAATGACATTGGTGAATATGCATTTATCGGAGCGGGCGCAGTAGTAACCAAAGAAGTACCCGATTATGCACTGGTGATTGGAAATCCTGCGAGACAAACAGGTTGGATGAGTTCATATGGTCACAAATTACAGTTTGATCGTGATGGAATTGCTGTTTGTCCGGAATCAGGAGAGCGCTATAAATTGGAAGACCGAAAAGTTATAAAATTATCATGAAACGATTTGCATTGATCGGTGCCGGTGGTTACGTTGCACCCAGGCATATGAAGGCCATTAAGGAAACTGGACACACAATGATTGCTGCTATGGATAAAAATGATTCCGTTGGAATCATGGACTCTTATTTTCCTGAAGCTGATTTTTTTACTGAATTTGAACGATTTGACCGGCATCTCTATAAGTTAAAACGCAAAGGAGAAGGGATGGACTATTTGTCTGTATGTTCTCCAAATTATTTGCACGATGCACACATTCGTTTTGGATTGCGTATGGGAGCAGATGTAATTTGTGAGAAACCCTTGGTGTTAAATCCATGGAATATAGATGCTTTAAAAGAGATGGAATCAGAAACAGGTCAGAAAGTCAATACGATCTTGCAATTAAGAGTGCATCCCAAGGTAATTGAATTGAGAACGAAACTATTAAGCGAAGTTTATAGTAAGAAGCATCAGGTAGATCTAATTTATATTACATCCCGTGGAAAGTGGTATCATTCGTCCTGGAAAGGGGATATCAGTAAATCAGGTGGAATCGCGACTAACATTGGAGTTCATTTTTATGATTTACTTTCCTGGCTATTTGGTGAAGTTAAACAAAATATAGTCCATTTAATAACTGAAGATCGGGTGGCCGGAATGATAGAATACGAACGTGCAAATGTTCGTTATTTTTTAAGTATCAATGAAAATGCATTGCCAGATACAATTCGGGCCAGCGGAAAGAAAACCTATCGTTGCTTAGAAATTAATGGTTCGGAATTTGAATTTAGTGAAGGATTTACTGATTTGCATACATTATCTTATCAGGAAATTTTAAATGGTAACGGATTTGGTTTAGAGGAATCCAGAGCTTCTATTCAAACGGTTTATGAGATTCGAAACAAGCAAGCCATTGGATTGGTTGGTGATTATCATCCATTAGCTAAATAAATTAAAATGAAAACCCAACTCATTGCTGAAATTGCTCAAGCGCACGATGGTAGTTTGGGAATTTTACATTCATTTATTGATGCCCTGGCAGAAACGGGTGTTCAAACAATAAAATTTCAGATCCATAATGCTGAAGCAGAGAGCAGTGAATTTGAAAAATTTAGAATTCCTTTTTCTTATGTTGATAAGACCCGTAAAGATTATTGGAAGCGGATGGAATTTAGTTTCGAGCAATGGCAGGATATTAAAAGACATGTGGAAGAAAATGACATGGAATTTTTAGCAACGCCCTTTTCAATTGCTGCAGTCGAAATGCTTGAAAGGCTCCAAGTAAACCGGTATAAAGTTGGTTCGGGGGATGTTAGTAATTTATTATTGCTTGATCGGATTGCACAAACCGGAAAACCCATACTTCTTTCGAGTGGTATGAGTGATTGGAAGGAATTGGAGCATTCCGTAAATTTTTTAAAAGCATTTCAATCTGAGCTTAGTGTAATGCAATGCACGAGTTTGTATCCTTGTCCACCGGAAAAAACTGGTTTGCATTTGATACCGGAAATGAAACAACGTTTTGGGGTGCCGGTTGGTTATTCTGATCATTCCGGAACCATTTATGCTGGAACTTGCGCAGTCGCATTAGGAGCTGAATTATTGGAATTTCACGTTTGTTTTGACAAACGCATGTTTGGTCCCGATGCAATTGCCTCATTAACTATTGAAGAAGTTGGACAATTGGTGGAGTCTGTAGAATTTGTTGAAAACGCTTGCATACAAACAGGATTAAAAGATGCTTCCGATCAATTCAATGAAATGCGAACTTTGTTTGGTAAGTCGCTTGCAACCAGAAAGCAATTGGATGCCGGCCATGTAATACTAAAATCAGATTTAGAAAGCAAAAAACCTGCAGGATATGGAATTCCAACTTCTGAATTCCAAAAATTAATTGGTAAAAAATTAATTCATGGCTTGCATGCTAATCAATTTATAAACTGGTCCGATGTCGAATAAAGAAATACGCAAAATTTGCGTGGTTATAACAGCAAGACCTAGTTACAGCAGGATTAAATCGGCTTTGACTGCCATTCAAAATCATAAGGATCTTGAATTGCAATTGGTGGTGGCAGCATCTGCCCTACTGGACCGATATGGTAAAGCATTTGAATACATCGAACAAGATGGATTTCGCATTGCTGCTAAAGTTTTTAATGTACTGGAAGGCGAAAATCTTACAGCACAAGCTAAAACAACGGGCTTGGGAATTCTTGAACTTGCAACAGTGTTTGAAAATCTTAAACCCGATGCGGTTGTCACAATTGCTGATCGATTTGAAACTATGGCTACTGCAGTTGCTGCAAGTTATATGAACATTCCTTTAATTCATATACAAGGTGGAGAAGTAACAGGAAGCATTGATGAAAAAGTTAGACACGCAATTACAAAACTTGCAGACCTTCATTTAGTAGCATCTGAAGATGCCTACCAGCGTGTGATTAAATTGGGAGAATCAGTAGAATCCGTAGTCGTAACAGGCTGTCCTTCTTTGGATATTGCATTAGATGTTATACAACAAGAAACATGCATTTTTGATCCATTATCAAAATATGGTGGAGTCGGGACCGATCGGTTTAATCCGGATGATTTTGTAGTTGTATTGCAACATCCAGTCACAACAGAATATCATGAAGCGCGTTCACAAATTGAAATCAGCTTACAAGCCATTAAAGCTTTAGACAAATCCTGTCTGTGGTTTTGGCCAAATGTTGATGCAGGTTCAGATGGAACATCTAAAGGAATTCGGGCGTTTCGAGAAAAGTATCCCGATTCTAAGATCCATTTCTTTAAAAATATGGAACCCGCGGATTTTTTAAGGCTTTTATTATCGTGTAAATGCCTGATTGGAAATTCAAGTGTGGGCATCCGTGAAAGTTCGTTTTTAGGAATTCCAGTAGTAGATATCGGAAGCAGACAAGCAGGACGGTCACGTGGGGCCAATGTCTTACATGTTGAATACAACCAGGAAGAAATAGTAAAGGCAATCCAATTCCAGATAAATCATGGCAAGTATAAACCGGAATTTATTTATGGAGATGGGAAAGCTGGTGTTCGAATTGCAGAAGCTTTAGCGAGCTTGCCGCTTACATTTGATAAAAAAATCAGCTATTGAATTTAAAATTAAAACCGGTAGTGTGGGTAGCTGAACCAAACGAACTAGCTATCAAAAGCAAACAATTGTTGGAATTGAAATTTGACGTGGTTTATCAAAAAATAACTGCTTCAGATTTAAAACAGGTGTTTGCGCAATGCGATGTATTATTTTTTAAACTTGCTTTTAGAATTCATGAAAGCAATTTAGATCCTCATCAACGATGTAAAATTATTGCGACTCCTGTCACTGGATTGGATCATATTGACCTGACAGCATGTAATAGAAATAATATTCGGGTCATTAGTTTAAAAGGAGCAACTGATTTTTTAAAAGGAATTCGTGCAACTGCAGAGCATACAATGGCTTTGATGTTGTGTTTAATACGGAATATTGTTCCGGCAGCAAACCATGTAAGTTCAAATCAATTTAACAGGAATGCATTCAAGGGAACTGAATTATACCAAAAGACTTTGGGCATCATTGGCTACGGTCGATTGGGAAAAATTGTGGCAGAGTATGCCATTGCTTTTGATATGAAAATTTGTTGTTTTGAAATCGATGAATCAAAACACATCCATCATAATAAGATTCAATTTTGTGAATTAGATACTTTGTTAGCCGAGTCAGATATTATTAGCATACACATTGATTTGAATGAAGGAAATGAAGGATTTATTAATAAAGCGTTCTTTTCTAAGATAAAAAAAGGAGCTTTTCTGATCAACACGTCTAGAGGAAATCTTGTCATTGAAGAGGATCTCGTTGATGCTTTGACATCAGGTCATCTTGCAGGTGCTGCATTGGATGTGGTGAGAAATGAACCTGAAATTCAATTCAATGATCCCTTGTATCATTATCAGAAACAGCATGATAATTTGATTATCACACCGCATATAGGAGGATTAACAGTAGAATCCTCGGAAAAAACGGAGGCATATATTATTGATCAAATCATAGCAAGTTTTTGATATGAGTAAAGTATTAGGCATCGTTCCCGCCCGTTCTGGATCAAAAAGAGTCCCTGGAAAAAATATGCGCTTGCTTAATGGAAAACCCTTGTTAAGTTATGCATTGGATGCTGCTTTAAATTCCAAAAAATTGACAGCAATTGCTGTAAGTTCTGATGATGAAACCATCTTGAATTCTGCAGGACAGTATCATTCAAAAATACTTTGCATTCAAAGACCCGAATCTCTATCCACGGATCAATCCACCGCACTGGAATACACGCAGCATGCACTGGATTTTCTGGAAAAACATAATTCCTTACATTTTGATCTTATTGTCATCATTCAGGTTACCAGTCCTTTTACAATAAGTGACGACATTGATTCAGTTATTGAATGCCTTGAAGCTAGCAAAGCCGATTGTGCAGCAAGCGTCAGAAGGGTCCCGCATGACCTTCATCCTATTAAATTTAAACGAATCGAACACGGATTATTAGTTCCTTTGGTGGAAGCAGAAAATGGTCGTATGGCAGCCCATCAATTAGAGCCCGTGTATGTTCGGAATGGGGCTGTTTATGCATCAAGGATTGAGTTGATTCAAAAAAACCAATTATTAAATGAAAACTGTGCCGCTTTTATAATGCCTGACGAACGTTCGTTAGATATTAATACAGAAATGGATTTGCGATTTGCCCAATTTTTAATGCAGTCATTATGAAGTTATTAATGCAAAGTCTTAAATCCGGTGAAACATTTTTTGAAGAAATTCCAAAACCGGTAGCAGGTAAAAATTTTGTACTTGTAGAGTCTGTGTGTTCTTTAGTTTCTCCCGGCACGGAGCGAATGCTGGTACAATTTGGAAAGTCAAATTGGATCCAAAAAATAGCACAACAACCTGAAAAATTTAAACAGTTGGTTCAAAAAATTCAAACCGACGGTTTTCTTAATACGTATAAAGCAGTTGAAGCTAAATTGGACCAGGCAATTCCATTGGGATATTCAAATGTTGGAATTATTCGGGAAGTTGGTGCTGGTGTCCATGAATTTAAAATTGGAGATCGAGTTGTTTGCAACGGATTTCACTCGGAATATAATGTCATTTCTAAAAATTTATGCGCCAAAATACCGGATTCTGTTTCAAATGAAGATGCTGCAATGACCTTGCTTGCTGCAATTGCTTTGCAAGGAATCCGGTTGGCTGATGTTGAGTTGGGAGAACGGGTCGTAGTCATGGGTTTGGGTTTGATTGGCTTGTTGGCGTGTCAGATTCTAAAAGCCAATGGATGTGAGGTAATTGGTATGGATGTTTCTAATGATTCTATAGAACTAGCCCGACAATTCGGCATACGGGCATTGAATAGCAGCATCCACAAACCAGGAGAATTATTTCAATCTGAATTTAAAGGAATAGGAGCAGATGCGGTGATCATAACAGCAAGTGCAAAACAAGATTTGATTAATGATGCTGCAGCATTGTGCAGAATACGTGGTCGGATCATTTTAATCGGTCTTGTTGGAAATGAAATCAGCCGTGATTTGTTTTATAAAAAAGAACTTACTTTTCAAGTAGCATGCAGTTATGGTCCCGGAAGATATGATCCAGAATTCGAGGATAAAGCAATCGATTACCCCATTGGCTTTGTAAGATGGACTGAGAAGCGCAATATGGAAGCAATCCTGCAATTGATGGAACAGGGTCAACTGCAATTAAGTCCACTAGTGAAACAACGCGTTTCCTTTGATCAAGTGATCCAATCGTATTATACGAATTTAGATCAATTGAAATATGCTAATTTAATTGATTACCAAACTGGGAGTCCTTTAAAAGATCGTCAGACAATTTTTTTGAATTCAGATCAAGATCGCAAAGGTCCATTCAGAATTGGGGTGATTGGTTCTGGGAATTTTTGTTCATCCATTATTTTGCCGGAACTTAAAAAATTTCCAGTTGAATTGATCACATTATGCAGCAGTCGCCCCAATGCAGGTCAACTTGCAAAAAAATTTGGATTCCAAAATATCAGTTCTGAACTGGATGCTGTGATTCTAAATCCAGACATTAATTTAGTGATCATAGCAAACAGACACCACGCTCATGCCAGTTTGATTATTAAATGTCTGGAAGCCGGAAAACAAGTGTTTGTTGAAAAACCGCTGTGCATCGTAAGAGAAGATCTTAATAAAATTCAGACTTCCTATAATGACAATAGCAGACTTGCTATAGGTTATAACAGACGATTTGCGCCAACAATTACCAAGGTTTGCAATTTAATTAAAGGAGTCGAAAACCAATTGAGTATAAATTATGTAATTAATGCCGGATATATTGATCCAAAGCATTGGGTACAGGATCCTGAAATTGGAGGAGGAAGAATACTTGGTGAAGTTTGTCATTTTATTGACCTCTGTAATTTCCTTACAAAATCTAATGTAATTGCTTTGAATACAATCTCCATGGGTAGAGAAACAAGTAGTCAGTTAGCAGATACCTTGAGCATCCAATTGAAATATGCAAATGGGAGCATAGCAACCATACAATATCTGAGCAATGGGTCGAAGCAACTAGAGAAAGAAACTATTCAAGTATTTTTTACAAATAAAGTAATTGAACTCCATAATTTTAAACGAATCAGAAATTTTGGAATTAGTTCTCCATTTAATTTATTTCAAACACAAGATAAAGGCTATTACCATCAATTCAAGGAATTGTTCAATCCTGATTCTGATTATTTTAATAAAAAGTATTTTAAAGAAGTATGCCATGTTAGTACCTTGTGTTTTGATATCATTGATCAACTTCAAGGAAAGAATCAATAGATGCGTCCAATGAAAATTATACAAGTGGTGGGTGCACGGCCAAATTTTATGAAGGTCGCTCCTTTACATAAAGCGCTGAAAGCATGGCCTGGCATCGAATCTATTATAGTTCACACCGGTCAGCATTTTGATAAGCAAATGAGCACGGTATTTTTTGAACAACTTGCTTTACCCAAACCTGATTTTTATTTAGGTGTAACAGGAGGATCTCACACCAAGATGACAGCAGAAATCATGCTTGCTTTTGAACATGTTTTGGAGCAGGTTCAACCGGATCTAATTGTTGTGGTGGGAGACGTTACATCTACCATTGCTTGTGCCTTAACAGCCGTAAGATTGGGTATTCCGGTCGCGCATGTAGAAGCTGGACTTCGCAGCAATGATCCTACCATGCCTGAGGAAATAAATAGAATTCTGACAGATCGTTTGAGTGAATATTTATTTACGACCGAGGCTTCTGCAACCATTAATCTGATACAAGAAAACATTCCTCAACAAAAAATTCATTTTGTAGGAAATTGTATGATTGATTCTTTGCATTATTATTTACCTAAAGCAATTTCTTTGCAAACTCCTCTTTCCTACAACTTGGGAAATAAAGAATTTGCAATAATGACGATGCATCGTCCATCCAACGTTGACGATCAAAACGGATTAAAGAAAATGCTTGAATTAATTGTTGAATTGTGCAAGCGTTTTCCATTGGTATTTCCTGTTCATCCGCGGACCCGGAAAAACATGGAACGATTTCAATTGCTTGAGCAATTTAATTCCATTACAAACCTGATTATTACAGAGCCTCTTGCATACCTCGAATTTATTAGTTTGATGAATGCATGTAGTTTGATTTTAACAGATTCAGGGGGAATTCAAGAAGAGTCTACTTATTTGCAAATTCCATGTTTAACATTTAGAAAAACAACTGAGCGTCCAGTGACTGTTGAAATTGGGACTAATATTCTGATAGATGATCTTGATGTAAAAAATGCACTTTATTATGTGGATCAAATTCGTTCTGGAAATTTAAAAAAAGGACAGATACCGGATTTATGGGATGGTCATGCAGCTGAGCGAATTGCAAAGATTCTTGTAAGTGTTTAAATTCAGACGATTGATCAAAATAGCACTTTTATATATTCATACACTTCGCTTTTTAAAATTCAGGCAAATTTATTATCAGCTGCATTATCGCATCAAGTGGACTTTATTTTATAGAATTTCGAATTATAAGAAATGGGATTTATTGAAGTTGGACTTCAAATCCATTTCATACCCTTATGTATATTGTGGAAATCAGTCCATCCGGCATTTAAGCTTTGATTTACTAAATCAAACCAAAGAATTTGAAAGTGCAGTAGATTGGAATTTTTCTGAATATGGAAAACTCTGGAATTATCACTTGCAATACATGGACTATATATTGGATGATTCCATTCCAATAAGTCAGCGAAGCGATTTACTAAAAGACATTTCCAATCATATTCTCAAGGGGAGGTTAAAATTGGAACCTTATCCTGTTTCACGACGTATCTTCAGTAGTTTGCTTTTTATTAATAATTACAGTCAGGACACAGATCCATGCTGTGCTTTGGCATTAAAGCGTCAGGTACATTTTTTGGAGACAAATCTGGAATATCATTTGGATGCCAATCATTTGCTTGAAAATTTTATGGCACTTTGCTTTGCTTTTTGTTATTTGAACGAGAAAGGGAGGTTTGATTTTTATTATATAAAACTATTAGAACAACTTGAGCAGCAAATTTTAAGGGATGGAGCGCATTTTGAGAAAAGCCCTGGTTACCATTTACATATTCTATACCGTCTTTTGTTAATTTATCAAACTGCAGAAGTTTATTTTAATACGCAAACTGATTTAAACAAGCTAAGCAATTTCATTTCAAAAATGGTTTCATGGGCTGATCAAATGATGCTGCATCAATCAAATTTTCCATTATTTAATGACTCTACTTATGGACAAAATCCAGACTACAGTCAATTGCAATCCATTTGGAAACGATTGGATGCTTCATTTAAGGAAATTGAATTGAGTGAAAGCGGATACAGGAAATTGCAACAAGATGATTTTTGTGTAATTGTAAATTGTGGAAATGTCATACCTACTTTTCAACCCGGACATATCCATACAGATATGTTGCATTTGGTCCTCTATTATAAAGACAAGGCGATCCTTGTAGATAGTGGCATTTCGACGTATGAAAACAATTCGATTAGACTGTTTGAGAAATCAACCGCTTCACACAACACAATTTGTTATGAGAATGAGAATCAATCGCAGATTTGGGGTGCATTCAGAATGGCAAAACGAGCAAAGATACAGCTAATTTCTTTTACAAAAAATTCTCTTGAAGCCAGGGTTTTATGGCATAATGGATTTCAACACACGCGTAAAATTTTGTTGACTGAAAATTGTTTATGTATTGTAGATAGTGTTGTACCTTTGAACAGAAAATTTAAATCAACAATAGCCAATTTTCATTTTGATGCAGGGATTCAAATAGTACCTATTGAAACAGAATGGTACATTCAGGAACTTGGATTGAGAATTAATTTTGAAGGATCCCATCAAAGCGAGTTAGTTCCATTTGAACAGGCTGTTGATTTTAATTCGAAATTGGATAGCACGAAGTTAGCCGTTCAGTTTGAGGAAACACTTGTAACATATTTTAAACTAATTTCTTGAAGCATATTCTATATTTGAGTTATTACTATGAACCGGATCTAAGTGCCGGCTCTTTTCGTAATACCTATCTTGCTAAAACGCTGTCAAAGTGTCTCACAGAGTTTACACACATTCATCTTATTTGTACCCACCCCAACCGATATGCATCTCATGATAAAAAAGTCCCGGATGTTGAAGAACATGGAAATTTAACAATTTACCGGATTCATGTACCACAACATCATAACCGTTTTTTTAAACAGTTGATTTCATTTTATTATTATCAGCGGGGTGTTTGGAAACTTTTAAGAAAAATTAAATTTCATACGATTTTTGTTTCGTCTTCTAAATTATTTACTGCGCATTTGGCATATAGAATTTCCAAGAAAACCATGGCACCTTATTATTTAGATTTAAGGGATTTGTTTTCAGAGAATCTGGCTGAATTTATCCCTTATCCGAGGTTAGCAAATGCCATCAGCAAGTTTGTTCGAAATAAGTTTGAAATTCCAACTTTAATGCATGCTAAGCATATCAGCATTAACTCAGAAGGATTTCGTGACAGTATTCCAAAGACCTATAGAGGGAATATCAGCTTTTTCCCAAATGGCATAGATGATCTTTTTTATGGATGGTCTCAAAACACAGAACTATCTACAAAAAGAATGATCGTAACCTATGCCGGAAACATTGGAGAAGCTCAAGCTCTTCACAAGATTATTCCGCCTTTGGCAGACTATTTAAAAGGAAGCCATACATTCCAGATTATTGGTGATGGTTCAGCCAAGCATAAATTGGAAGCTGAAATTGAGCGGTTTGGTTTAAAAAACATAATTATAATACCTCCGGTTGAACGCAAACAACTTCTACATTACTACTGCAACTCACATTATCTATTTTTACATTTAAACGATTATAAATCACTTGAAAAAGTGCTTCCATCTAAATTGTTTGAATATGGGGGTGGAAATGTACCAATCATCGCAGGGGTTTCTGGGGTAGCTAAGAAATTCATGGAAGAAGAACTCAAAGAGAACATTTTTATATTTGAACCTTGCAACTTTCCTATGATTAAAGATTACATGGAAATGCATCCGTACACAATTAAATTTCGAATGGAATTTATTAAAAAGTACAACCGTCAATATATTACCTATATGATGACCGAATCCATCTTAGCTGAATTTTATGGTCACCGATGATAAGCTGTGCGTAGCGGTTCTTGCTAATTCTTCGTGGAATATTTTTAATTTTCGAAAAACACTGATTCAATTTCTAGCAGATCAAAATTATCGGGTAATAGTAATCGCACCGGAGGATGAATATACAAAGTTTATTATAAGTTGGAAGAACATTGAATACATTCCAATTAAGCATCTAAATGCCAAATCGCGCAATCCGTTTCAGGATTTTCTATTGGTATTTGAATATTTTAAACTATTGAAGCTTTATAAACCTGCCTTGATTTTACCACATACGATCAAGCCGAATATTTATTCTAGTTTGGCTGCAAGATGGCTCAACATTTCAACCGTTTCAAGCCTAACTGGTTTAGGCACTGTTTTCATTCGAGATACATTTGTGAATAGGATCATACAGAAGTTTTATCATTGGGCATTATCAGGCAACAAGTATCTTTTGTTTCATAATCATTTAGATCGTAACGAGTGGTGTCAAAGAAGTTTATTTCCAATTTCCAAAACTTTTATTATTCCGGGCAGTGGCGTTGATTTGAATCGTTTTAAACCTGATCCAGTAAATATCAATTCAAGGCAATTTATTTTTTTATATTTAGGAAGGCTTCATCCGGACAAAGGAATCAGAGAATTTTTACTTGCTGCTAAAATTTTATCTCAGGAACAAGCAAACCTGCGTTTTTGGGTTGCAGGTGATTTGCTTGAAGCAGATTATAAAAATGGCTATGAGGAAATTGTCCATTTACTACATTCAATTCCAAAGCTTGATTACCTGGGAAAGCAATCTGAAGTTGCAACTTTATTGAAGCAGGTTCATTTTGTGGTCTTGCCTACCTATCGGGAAGGGATGTCCAGATCTTTGATGGAAGCAATGGCGATGTGTAAACCAGTTATTGCTTCGAATGTCGCAGGAGTCAATGAATTGATTACAGATGGGGTGGAAGGATTCTTAGTTCCCGCCAAAGATATTCAATCGCTTTCCAATGCGATGGTACGCATGTCTCAGCTTGCAGACGAGCAATATAAATCAATGGGTGCAGCAGGTCGCCTTAAAATTGAATCATTTTATTCCAATCAAAAGGTCTGTGAAGCATATTCAGAATTATTTTTGAAAGTATTTCATTAAGGAAAATCAATTGAGCCGCAAGATTTATATAAAAAACCGTCGATACTATCAAAACAGACTCAAACATATTTTGAAATATATTTCTGTTGAAAATGCTTCAGTGCTTGATTTAGCTTGTGGTGAAATGCTTCTATATAAATTGGAAGGTCCGCGAATGAAATCCTATTTAGGACTTGATCAGATGGACTTTCAACAGCATGCATTTTTTATTCAGGCTGATATTCTGGACGAAACAGTGACCACAGATTTAAAGTTTGATCTTATTTTTTTATTGGGATTACTGGATCATATTGATTTCAATCAAAAAATCAAATTGCTAGCTAAATACAAACATCAGTTTGAAAAAACCTTTGTTATTAGCCAATTTAATGAAGCTGCCTGGTTTTTTAAAAAGAGAAATCCTGTGAAAGCTTCTGTAGATTTAAATACCTATTTTCAAAATTTAACAATTCAATCCATTTACTTAGTTAAGCTACCCATTTTGCCCTTGGTTTGGGATGTTACAAATGCACCCGATTGGATTAAAAAAAATTGCACGGAAAAGATTGCACTTATTTCAAGGGAGTCTTGACAAAATCCGAGACAATTTGATGAATTATTGATTGGGCTAATTCCAGTTTATCATTCGAGATGACGTAATCAAAATATTTTGCATATTCAAGTTCATCTTGCGCTTTTAATAAACGCCTTTCTAAACTTTCAGCAGTTTCTGTACCTCTCAAAATAAGACGTTGTTTCAAAGTTTCGATACTGGAAGCTTTAACATAAATAGAAAGAATGTTTTCTTTAAAATTGGATTCTATTACATGAGCACCTTTTACATCGATATCAAACAAGGCGATTTTATTTAAAGACCAGATCCGTTCAAGTTCTGACAATAAGGTGCCATAATATTGACCGGGATATACTTCCTGAAATTCTAAAAATTCCTGTTGCTGTATTGAATTTTGAAATTGCTGTTGTGAATAAAAATAGTAATTAACACCATGAGTTTCACCGATTCTTGGAGGCCGGGTGGTGGCAGAAACCGAAAATACTAATTGATCGAATTGTTTTAATAAATAATTGGCAAGGGTCGTTTTGCCTGAACCGGATGGTGCCGTGAGTATGATAATTTTACCGGCCAATTTTGAAATCATAAAACATTAGCCATTTGTTCCTTTATTTTTTCCAGTTCGTCTTTCATATTGACTACTAATTTCTGAATTGGGGAAAATTGTGCTTTAGAACCTAAGGTATTAATTTCCCTTCCAATTTCCTGAGTAATAAAATTGAGTTTTCTGGATTTTTGTGTAGACTCTTTATTAATTTCTTCTAAAAAGTATTCGCAGTGTTGTCGAAGTCTAACTTTTTCTTCAGTGATATCCAACCGTTCGAGGTAGTAAAGCAATTCCTGTTCAAATCGATTCATGTCAATATTTTCACCTTCAAAATTTGTTCGAAGGGATTTTAACAATTTTTCTTTTAAGATAACAAATCGTTTGGGATCTTCTTTTTCAACTGCTTCTAATTGATCTAAAATACTTTTAATTCGGAAAACCATGTCATTTGCAATAATGGTCCCTTCGATCGAACGAAAATCGTTGAGTTTTTCAATGGCTTCAAACAGTAAATCCAATACATAGTTATACTCTTCTTTACTGATCAGCGTATCCTGTGACATAATGACATTGGGAAATTTCATTATGGCATTCAGAATATCCGAATGGCTCAGGTCGATATGAGTGGAAAGTGCTTGAATTTGATTGTAAAAATTCAGAAACAAATTCTTGTTGATGGCAAATTCCTCTTCACCCCCTTTAGAGTCTACTGAAATACTGAGATCCATTTTACCCCGAATCACCCGGTCATTGAGAATTTTGCGTAAATCGAGCTCATGCTGGCGGTAGCTATTTGGAATTTTAAGTCTAAAATCGTTTACTTTAGAATTGACGCAGCGTATTTCAATAATAATCTCTTTGCCTTGTAAATGGCCTTTCGAATTTCCAAAACCGGTCATAGACATTAACATAAGCAAAAATTGAAGGGCAAAGGTAGCCATATATTTAAAAATACCCCATTTAAGCCCATTTTGCTGGAAAACTTCCCGCTATCTGATTGATATAGAAAAAGTTACAAAATATTTTTGTGAAAATAAACGGGATAAATGTTTCTAAAACCGAAAAAATTGCGAAATTTGCCACGCTCTTTGAGAGCCATTATTCATAACTGTCTAAATATCAAGCAAATGAGAAAAGCTGATCTGGTAGCATTGATCTCTGAAAAATCAGGTGTTCCGAAGGTGGACGTATTAGTTTCACTTGAAATGTTTTTTAAAGAAGTTAAACAGTCATTAGCTCAGGGAGAAAATGTCTATATCAGAGGTTTTGGTTCTTTTGTTGTTAAGAAAAGAGCAAAAAAGATCGGTCGTCACATTAAAAAGAATGTTGCGATTGAAATTCCAGAACATTTTATACCGTCATTCAAACCTGCCAAAATCTTTGTTGACCATGTAAAATTGGGCAAAGAACCGGAAGGACATGAATACGAAGAAGATGAAAACGACGATCATTAATGATCAATACGCCGTTTAGACTGGGAGCCGTTTTTGCTGTGCTGTTACTCCTGGTTTATTTTGGATTCCACACAGTTTCGCCGGATATCCGGCAAGCTTCGAATTCAAGAGACGGTAAACTTGAAATCACAGGGTTTGAAAATATCGAACGTGCGGTATTTCAAAAACTGAACGCCAATCAGAAAGCTGAATTGGAGCAATTGAATAAACAAATAAGTCAAGCTGACAATGAACCTGATCAATTGAATGTTCTCAAAAAAATATCAGGATTTTGGTATGATTTAAATGAATTTGCACTAGCCGGTTCTTATGCTCAAAAAGTAGCGGTTCTGGAAAAATCTGATACCGCCTGGCAAATTGCAGGAACTACATTTCTGTATGGTTTAGAAGGAGATGCAGATTTAAAAACCAGGCAGTTTTGTCAACAGTCAGCAATTCATTGTTTGGAGCAAGCCATTTCTATTAAACCAGATGAACCTGCTTACCAAATTTATCAGGCTTTGGCTTATGTAAAGCTTCCAGGAGAAGAACCTATGAAAGGCATCAAAATGTTGCTGAATCTGGAGGGCAAATATCCTGATTACGATCCTCTTCAATTGCAATTGGTAGAATTGGGAATTCAAACCGGACAATTTGAAAAAGCAAAAAGCAGGTTGGAAAAATTATTGGTGAAAACGCCTGAAAATCCAAGGGCTAATTGCTTAATGATTGAAGTACTCCAACAATTGAATCAAATAGAATTAATAGATAAATATAAAATATACTGTAAATAAATAATTATGCCTTGCGGTAAAAAAAGAAAAAGACATAAAATCGCTACCCACAAAAGGAAAAAGCGATTGAGAAAGAACAGGCACAAGAAGAAGAACAGGTAGATTTTTACTCTGCGGGACTTAGGTATTTTCTTGAGAAAGAATGTATTGGATTCTGCGAATCCCATTCCCTATAATTAAAAATTTACTCTTGTAAAATCTTTTGATTTTAGAGATTACCTGTTTTATTAACCCTTGAACCGAAAATTATTCTTATTGCTAATGCTTTAGCTCATAATTTTTCTATCATGGTTTGTAGATCAAGCCATGATCTAAAGGATTAGCAATAATTATGGGATTCCAATTTGCCTCTTCTTCTCTTGTAATCCACCGGGTTTCGCATCATTGATAGGATGATGGAAAAAGAATTAATTATCTCCGCCCAACAGGGATCGGTAGAAATTGCGCTGGTTGAAGACAAAAAACTAGTTGAACTTCATAAACAGAAGTCCAATACCCAATACAATGTTGGGGATATCTTCCTTGGGCAGATTAAAAAGCTAATGCCTGGCCTCAACGCAGCATTTGTTGATATTGGCCATAAGAAAGAATCGTTTTTACATTATACCGATATGGGACCCCTGTTCAATTCAGTGGTCAATTACACCAAAGATGCAGTAGATGGAAAATATACTGCCAACCTGCTCGACAGTTTTGAACTGCAACCTGAAATTCAAAAAAACGGAAAGGTTTCTCAAATCACAGACAAACGTGTCAATTTATTGGTTCAAATTTTAAAGGAGCCCATTTCTACCAAAGGACACCGACTTACTTGTGAGATTACCATTCCGGGAAGATTTTTGGTTTTGACACCCTTCAATAATTCCATTGCAATTTCTAAGAAAATTGCCAATCCGGATGAACGAAATCGCTTGTTTCATGTCATTGAGTCCATTCGTCCTAAAAACTTTGGGGTTGTAGTCCGCACAGCTGCAGAAGGTAAAAAAGTAGCAGAAATGCATGAAGAAATTAACATGCTTTGCGAAAAATGGAAAACACTTCACGGACAATTGCTGCATGCAAAAGCTCCTATGAAATTGTTGAGTGAATTGGATAAAGCAACCAGCATCATTCGTGATTTACTCAATACCAGTTTTACCAAAATTGTAGTCAACGATCGGGATATTTATGAGGGAATTAAAATTTACCTCGAAAATAACCTTCCTGAAAAATCAGACATTGTCCAATTGTATAAAGGAAGTAAACCCATATTTGATCATTACGGGATCAAACGACAAATCAAAGCTGCATTTGGAACAACAGCAACTTTGAGTAGCGGAGCCTATATTGTCATTGAACATACAGAAGCCATGCACGTCATTGACGTCAACAGCGGTCCAAAATCCCAGCGATTGGATCAGGAAACAGCTGCAATCCAGGTAAATATGGAAGCTGCAGAAGAAATTGCACGTCAATTGCGATTACGAGATATTGGTGGCTTGATTGTCATTGACTTTATTGACATGAAAAGCAATGAAAACAAAAGTGAACTTTACAATGCCATGCGGAAATGCATGGAATCCGATCGATCCCAACACACCATTTTACCATTAAGTAAATTTGGTTTAATGCAAATTACCCGGCAACGGGAACGCCAGGAATTAAAACTGGATACTTCGGAGACTTGTCCGTCTTGCGGAGGATCCGGTAAGGTCAATGCATCCATTTTTGTAGTTGATACCATTGAAAAAGATCTTCATTTCATATTAAGTACCAGACCAACCAAACAATTGGTTTTGGAAGTTCATCCCTATGTTGCAGCTTTTTTGAAGCGCGGAATTTGGAATTATAGAATGAAGTGGTATTTTAAATACTATAAGAACATTAAAATTATGGAAAATCAGGATCTGCCAATGATAGCATTTAAATTTTACGATGGGCCGGATGAAGAAATCCGATTGAAAGGTTAATACTCTTTTCACACGATTCCCACTCGATCCTGTTATATTTACAGTTCATTCCTTCTAAATGGCCAACATCCAAACGGTATTAATTTGTCCGCAACATTGGGGTTTAGGCCATGTAACCCGTACGATACCAGTAATCAATTATTTTATTGAAAAAAATTACCGGGTCATTCTGGCTTCCTCCGGTGCAGGATCAGATTTGCTGCGAATGGAGTTTCCGCAACACAAGGTATTGGAATTGCCAGATTATGGTATTCGATATCCATTCAATAGCATGTATCTGAATATTGGCTATCAAATGCTTCAAATGCATTGGGCAATCCTACGTGAACACTTTGCCATCAGAAAAATTTGTAAACAGGAGCAAATTGATCTCATTGTTTCAGATGCAAGATTGGGTGCGTTTCAATTTGGAAAACGCTCCATCATCATTGCACATCACTTACATTTTTCATTAGGATTTAAATTTATTGAATGGTGTTGTGATACCTGGATGAAATTATTTTATGATCGCTTCGATCAACTCTGGATCCCGGATGTAGAAGGCCCTGTAAATCTTTCAGGTGAATTGGCCCATTTGTATCGAGGTAAGAATAGATACTTTGTAGGATTACTCAGCCGCTTTAAAAAGCTGGAGCGAGAAAAAATATACGACCTTACATTTATGTTGTCGGGACCAGAACCGCAACGTAGTTTCCTGGAATCAATAATATTGCAGCAGCTTAAAGAGGTACCTTATGAAAAAGCAATTTTAATAAGGGGCACTCAAAATGGACCTATATTGGATGAGCTGGTTCAAAAGCAAAACCCGAATTTGATTATTAAATCCTTGGTCAAAGGTGTAGAATTAAATGAAATTATGTGTGCATCTAAAATGTTAGTATGCCGTTCAGGTTATTCAACTTTATTGGATTTAGCTGTTATTCAGACACGGGCTATATTAATTCCAACTCCTGGACAGCCTGAACAGGAGTATTTGTCTGAAGAGTTGATGAAAAAAAAACTGTATTATTCTGTGCAGCAAGATGCATTAAATTTAAAGGAAGATATTAAGCAGCTTGATAAATTTACCTGTAACTTACATATTGATGAAGCACTTAGTTTGGAACAACGACTCGATCCACTTATAAAGAAAATTGAATCAAATGGATGAAAGTATAAAATTTATTTTCGAATGAATGATTTTCCGGAATGCAAAGGACTATTCTGGTATAAAATAAAGACAATTCTATTTTTTAATTACACATAAATTTTTAAGTATGAGTTTTAAAGAAGTAAAAGATAAAAACATCGCGCTGGTTACTGGAGCAACCGGAGGATTGGGTACGGCCATGTGTCAAAAATTATTGGATGATGGGTTTTTTGTGGTAGCGAATTACCGCAATGAAGAGACTGCAACCCGATGGCATGATAAGAATTTGGCATTGGGTTATGATTGTGCAATGGTCAAAGGCGATGTAACCTCTTTTGATGAAGTAGGGGATATGGTGCGCTCAATCAAAGAACAATATGGCCCGGTTGCGGTATTAATCAATAATGCCGGGATTACCCGGGATACGCCGATTTGGAAAATGCAATTAAGTCAATGGCAGGAAGTTATTAATACTAATTTAAACAGTGCGTTTTATTGTGTGCGTCATGTCATTGAAGATATGATAGCCAAAGGTTATGGAAGGATTATAAATATTTCTTCAGTAAACGGTCAACGCGGACAGTTTGGACAAACAAATTATTCGGCTGCTAAAGCAGGGATGCATGGATTTACAAAATCATTGGCAATGGAAGTAGCTAAAAAGGGGATTACTGTCAATACCATTTCACCCGGATACATAGCCACCGATATGGTCATGGCTGTTCGGGAAGAAGTGCGTAATAAAATTGTCGAACAAATACCCATGGGACGTTTGGGAGGTACAGAAGAAATTGCTCACTTAGTATCATTTCTGGCTTCAGAAAAATCTGCTTACATCACGGGAGCGAATTATGCTATCAATGGAGGGCAACATGTTTATTAATTACGAATTATGGGAGCGAAGCGGACATCCCGCGTACTTGCGGGATGAATTATTAATTTTTAATTAAGAATTATGGGAGCGTAACTTGCATCCCGAATACACATGGGACGAAATCTACGTGTGTTTTTTAATATCAACCAAGACTTTGTAAAACATTTGGAATGCAATAGGAAGTGTTGAATATTTATAGAGCGAATTGCTTTGTATATTTTTGTATTAAATTCAATTTCGCAATTTACAAATCCTTCTTTCTGGAACGTATCATTTCTGGATAAGACTGTTTTTGGATTAAGGCATTGATGGCTTCAGCAATTCGTTGTTGACGGGTGTTGGATGTTTTTGCGCTTTCGATCCATTTGCTAAAATAATTTTGATGGGATCGGGTCAGGGTTTTAAAAAAAACAGCGGCTGCCGGTTCGATTTCAAGGCATTCCTGAAAATCGGCATTTAAGCTGTATTCAGTTGGATCGTACTCGATGTTAACGGAAAGTACATCCCCCTGCTTTTTTCGAATGGCTTTGCGAATGTTGTTATTGAGAGGAAGTATAAAATTGCCTTCACCCATTGGGAGTATATTGAATCCTTCAAATGGAAACTGGTCTAAGGAACCTTTTATGCGAAATGATTTGCGAACTCCCGGATTTATTTTTTCTGCAACTGCATGTGGTATGTTTATATAGGTCCATCCGGTTTTTTCACCTTGTTTTTTAAATTTTTCGATGATTGCTTTAAAATGATGCATGCAATTTAATTTTTCGGAGCAGCAAATTTTTTATTTGCACCTCTTCTTCATTTGTACAAAGGTAAGCAAAGTCATAGCATACAAAATAATTGTGAATACCCCGCAAGCGTTTGATTTGTGTGAAGTAATTAAAATTAAATCCGAGTTCGGCTAATTGCTCTTTTTTTAGTTTAATCGAACCATACCTTAAAAACAAGGATTCCAGGATTTTGCGATTTTTTATTAGGATGCGATTGATGTGTCGAATGGACTGCATCATTTGGGAGTACTGATGGTTGTTAAAACTACTGCGACAATGGTCATCGCAAAATTTTTTATCGGGTCTTCCCAATAAAATGGCTCCACATTGGAGACAGGATCTCGGTGTGCTCATAGGTGTTTATTTAAAACAAATATACTGGTTTCAATGAAACCCGGCAATTTTATCCGTTTGTAATCGGGTATTTTCGGAATTAGATGTTTATTACGCTGCATAATTAAATTGGGCTTCACATTTTTACATCCGGTACCGGACCAAACTTATTTTTAATTATTATCAAAAAAATTCAACTATGAACAACCTAAGAAACAGCGTACGGCTGATTGGAAATCTGGGTTCTAACCCGGAAGTAAAATCCCTGGAAAAGGGAAATAAAGTAGCTCGTTTTTCTATTGCTACCAATGATACGTATACCGATAAAGACGGTAAAAAAGTAACCGATACCCAATGGCACAATATTGTAGCCTGGGGTAAGTCGGCCGAACTGGTAGAAGAATATCTCAGCAAAGGCAGCGAAATTGCATTAGAGGGTAAATTAACTTCCAGATCCTATGAAGCTAAGGATGGAGAGAAAAAGTACTTTACCGAAATTGTAATGGCAGAAATGGTGATGTTGGGTAAAAAACCAACGGCCTGATCTATTCATTGTAATTTCTCCTGGAATAAAGAAACATGCTATCCTGTGTTTCTTTATTCTGGGATGCAATCAAAATACAAAGTGAATGCCTACCACGTAAACTGTACAGAATTTTAGTTTTATTACAGTATGATTAAATTTCAGATTGTATTCTTTATTTGATTGAATGGAATATGCAATAGTGGCTATTTGAATTTAAGCATTGAATTCAATTCAAAAATTGAAGTATTAACCAAGGCGCCATTTTAAATTTCGGCGGGGAATTAAAAGTCTAATAGAATCCTTTTTCAAAAAGTATTTTTACCGCAGGCATTGTCTTTCGTTGGTTGAGTATATAAAAAAGCGTTTTGATTGCGATTTAGGGAATTCTGAATTGCAAAAGAATTTAAAGAGAAATCTGGGTATAAATAGGAATTTAAACCCTCCATTTAAATCAATCGAAGTCACATATAAATTTGTATTTAAAATGATTGGGTGTGGAAGTAATAGTAGTTTATTAGAGTTTCTAATTGCTTTTAGAAACTTCTAATTCAAAAGATGAAATCCCTTTCACGGATTGATCTCTACCATATTGACTCAGCGAAATTTGATAATTGCCAATAAATGGAAACTTAAATCTTTGAAGTAAACTAATTTCAGTATTGCATTTTGTACCAGAACAGTGTCCGGTTGGTTTGCCGGAATTGTCAAACAATTCCAAACTGATAATTTGTTCTTTTTGGCTTTGATCCGGAAATCCTGTTGTGCTTTTTACGTAAAGATTTTGATATTCCATATCCATGGAATGTTTTAATGTAAGATTTAATTGATACCAGCTTGCAGTATCCTGAACCTGCCAGTTGAATGTTAAAATTTGAGCACTGTCCCATTCATTATTGTCAATCTGGATTTCATTTTTATAAATCACAGCTTGATTGCATGCAGAAAATAAGCCAAGAATTGCAAGCAATGGAAAAAATGAGTATTTAAAATAATGGAACGATTTACAATACATGATTTGGATCACTAGCTGAAATACTCTTTCATTCGTTCGTAAAAACTTTTTTCGTCTTTACCAGGATGTGGTTTAAAGTTTGGATGGCTGCGGAGTTTTTCGAGGATGGATTTTTCTTCTGAAGTAAGATCCTTTGGTGTCCAAATGGTAATGTGAATTAGTTCGTCTCCTTTTTCGTAGGATTGTACGGATGGGAGTCCCAGATCCTTGAGTCTGAAAATCTTGCCGGCTTGGGTTCCCGCCGGAACCTTGATTTTTGCAGCACTCTGGAGCGTGGGTACTTCCATCTGGCAACCTAAGGCTGCATCAGCAAAATTTAAATATAAATCGTAATGGATGTTGTTTCCTTCCCGACTAAAATACTCATGGGGTTTTTGTTCGATGCTTATTAATAAATCACCGGCAGGTCCTCCTTTACTTCCTGCATTGCCTTTTCCCCGTAAAGACAATTGCATTCCGTCTTCTACACCAGCTGGAATTTGGATGTCAATGGTTTCTTCACCTACTTCCATTCCAGATCCCCTGCATGATGTACATGCCGCAGAAATCATTTGACCGGTCCCGTTACAAGTAGGACAGGTGGTTGTGGTTTGCATTTGACCCAGAAAGGTATTTTTTACTTGTCGTACATACCCCTGACCATTACAAGAACTGCAGGTTTTAACAGATTTAGCATCTTTAGCACCTGAGCCATTACAGGTTTTACAATTGACTTGTTTTTTTACTTTTATTTTCTTGGTGATTCCGCTTGCAATTTCTTCCAAAGTCATACTGACTTTGATCCGAAGATTACTTCCTTTTGAACCTCCCTGAGCTCTGCCACCTCCTCCACTGCGTCCTCCAAAAAATGATTCAAAGGGCGAACCTGAATCTCCAAAAATATCTCCGAAATGACTGAAAATATCATCCATGGTCATGCCATTTCCACCATTGCCTCCAAATCCAGCATTTGGGTCAACTCCAGCATGTCCATAACGATCATAGCGTGCTTTTTTATCAGCATCGCTCAATATTTCATAAGCTTCTGCAGCTTCTTTAAATTTTTCTTCTGCAGATTTATCCCCTGGATTTCGGTCGGGATGAAATTGCATTGCCACTTTACGATATGCTTTTTTAATTGCATCCGCATCAGCTCCTTTGCTTACTCCCAATATTTCGTAAAAATCTCTTTTTGCCATTTCGTAATTCCAAATTTGAAAATCCGCTTACTTGCAAACTACTACTTTTGCAAATCGAATAATTTTATGATTTAATAAATAACCTTTTTCAAGGGTATCGAAAATTTTTCCTTTTTGACTTTCATCTGCTCCGGGAATTTCAGTAATTGCTTCATGAAACTCAGGATCAAAATCTTTTCCGTTGGTATCCATTATTTCTAAACCCTTAGATTGCAACAATCCCAATAATTTGTGATGCACCAATCGCATGCCTTCCGGAAAAATTTGTTCGTTTTCCTGTGTTTCTGATAACTTCTTTGCCCGATCAAAATCATCCAATACTACCAATAAATCCTGGATTAATTCCTGAGATGCATTGCGAATGGTATCTATTTTTTCTTTAATCGTACGCTTTTTGTAATTGTCAAATTCTGCAAATAAACGTATGTATTTATCTTTCTGATCGGCCAATTCTGCTTTTAAAACAACAAGAGGGTCTGGGCCGGATTCTGCCGTGGATTTTTCAGTTTGCTCTGTGTCCAGTCCATTTGTTAGCTCTTCACTTTCGGGTATTTGCTGCTCTTCTGTCATACTATTAAATTCTATTTCACTGGAAAGACTAAGGTCAATTATACTGCCACAACTGAAATTAGGTCAATTTGTCAGTTTTTTAGTATTTGAAACGCCAAAAAATCATCTAATTCACGAATACTAGGGTCCGCTAACATGATAATTTGGTCAGGTCCAATCAGGTATTTTGCTGGAATTGACTTAATCCTATAAATTTTAGCCAATTGACTTTCAAACATGTTGGGTTCGATGACATGATGAGGCCAGATCAATCCATCGTTTTCAATGGCTTTTAAAGCAGCAGCCGGATCCCGGTCAAAAGCAATGCTTAAAAACTGAATTCCTTCTGCATTTTTAAATTTTTGATCTTTATAATGGGCGTACATCATAGTTAGAATTTTATTTTCCTGACGGCAGGGAGCGCACCAGGAACCCCAAAAATCAATTAAAACATACTGTCCTTTAAAACTATCTAAATTGATTATATTTTTCCGCAAATTTTCAACTTCAAAATTGGGAGCTTGCTGTCCCAATACCAGCATGGTATTGAAAAAAAAATAATAAATCAGGTAAGAAAAAAATAAAATGCCACCAAGGCCTAAGAGGTATTTCTGCATAATAAGTATAAGAGGCTGCAATATTACTTAATTTTGAGGTCCGATAAATCACGGGCAATCAATTAAATCTATTTATGAAGCGTATTATAACACCAGGGACCCTGCCCACTCCAGATTTACATCAATATTTGTTAGGGGCGGTGGCACCGCGACCGATTGCCTTTGTGAGCACGATAGATCCTGAAGGACGGGTTAATCTGGCGCCTTACAGTTTTTTTAATGCCTTTAGCAGCAATCCGCCCATTTTGGTTTTTTCGTCAAACCGTCGGGTTGAAAACAATACGACCAAAGACACCCTACATAATATTATGGCATCCAGGGAATGTGTGGTGAATGTAGTTTCATATCCCATCGTTCGCCAAATGATGGTCTGTTCAGTTGATTTTCCAACTGGCATCAGTGAATTTGAACAAACGGGATTGACTCCAGTGCCTGCTTCACAAGTAAAACCACCCTTAGTAAAGGAATCACCAGTCAATATGGAATGCCGTGTCACAGAAATTCTAACACTGGGAGACCAAGGTGGTGCAGGTCATTTGATCATCTGCAATGTGGTCTGTATGCATATTGATGAATCAGTTTTAGATGAAAACCAACGGATTGATCCGCATAAAATTGATCTTATGGGTCGCATGGGTCGTGCATTTTATGTACGTGCAAGTGGTGCTGCTGTTATGAGCATGCCCCAATCTCATAAATTGCCGGTTGTAGGCTATCCAAAGCTACCGGAACACATCCGCCAAAGTAAATTTATTACTGCCAACCTCATTGGGGCACTGGCAGGAATGAAAGAATTGCCCACAAATCAGGAAGCAATCACCACGATTTTAAGCTGGGAATCAGGTGATCAAATTTTAAAATTAGATCCCGATACCAAACACCAGATTGCACAGGAGTATTTTAATGGAAATCATTTGGAAAAAGCAGCCGCTTTGCTGATGAGTATTTAGTTGCGCTGGTATGCTTTGGTTTTTATTAATTCTTGTTTTATTTTTTTTATAAACCAGGGACCTTCATAAATCATTCCGGTATAAATTTGAATCCAGTTTGCACCGGCTTTCAGTCGTTCAATAGCCACAGCTTCATTCATTATTCCTCCAACGCCAATTAAAATAAGTTTTGGTTCCGCTTTTGATTTTAAATGCTGCAAAGCATGCAAAGATTTTACATGCAAAGCTTCTCCACTTAATCCGCCGCTTTCTTTTGCAATTTCTTTTTCTATTAAAAAATCAGGACGGTCAATGGTGGTATTGGAAACAATAATTCCAGAAAAGTCATTGGCCTGAACCACTTCTAAAATATCATCCAAAGCTTCTTCACTTAAATCAGGAGCTATTTTTAAAAACAAAGGTTTTCTATTTAAATGCTTTTTATTTTCTAATTGAACGGCAGACAACAACGCGTTCAATGGTTCTTTATCTTGCAATGCTCTTAGACCCGGTGTATTTGGCGAACTTACATTAATGGTAAAATAATCTACAAAATCAAACAAGGCAGTAAAACAATATAGATAATCTTGTATAATTTGATCATCCTGGCTTTCTTTGTTTTTTCCAATATTTCCGCCAAGGATTAATCCATCCGGTTTATTGAATTTTTTTAAGCGGTCAACCAATGCATCTACGCCTTGATTATTAAAACCCATTCGATTTATAATCGACCGGTCTTTAATGAGTCGGAATAATCTTGGTTTAGGATTTCCGGATTGAGGACGTTTGGTCACGGTACCCAATTCGATATGACCAAAACCTAAAAGCATCAATGCATTTAACCAGTTTCCATCTTTATCAAAACCTGCGGCCAAGCCGATGGGATTCGTTGCTTTCATCCCGCTGATTTCTGTGTGCAATAAATCGGATTCAAATTTAAATGAGCGTTTGAGTAATTGAGAAATTACTGGAATTTTTAATGAAAAAACCAGTAAATCCATTGTTAGATGATGAGCCAGTTCAGCATCCAATAAAAAGAAAATTGATTTAAGAAGTTTCCACATGCTGGCTAACTCAATCTTCATCCATCTTTAACGAAAACACGTCTTTTAAGTCTGAAAGTTTATGGTTACTTGCAACCATCATATCCCATTTTTCATTGGCGGATAATTTTTTTACAACTTTTTTTTCTTCCAGTGCAGCCAGTTCAGGATCTATTTCAATTCGACTGGTAATGTTTTTTGTTGAAAAGGTATTGCGTATTTTTTCATCGAGCTTTAATTCCATTCGAATGGAATCTCTTACAATGCTTGAACCGGTTAAAATGGTAATGCTGTGTGGTTCCCATTTTACTTTGGTGCTGTTTAACATAACTTTGAACGAAGCAGATTTTTCTTCCCGTTTACAATCTTCCCAAAATTGAATAAAGTTTTCCTCCGTAAAATCGATTAATTTCTCTTGCTTTTGTTTTTCATCTGCTTCAATTTTTTGTTTCAATGAATCCAGATTCCCCAGTTTTGGAATCATAAATGCATCTTTCATAATTTGTGAAGCAGCAATATTGACTTTCTTTACAACCGGACTGGTTTCACTTTCTTTTTTTTCTGTTTTGCCAGGGTTGGAAGCCGAAGGAGTGCTTATATTTTCAATGGGCGACGGATCAGCCAGTACCTGATCCATTTTTTTTCGGGAAGCATAACAAATTTTAATCAATAAAATTTCTATATGCAAACGTTTGTTTCTGCTTCTAACCAAATTTACATCAGATTCATGTACCTGATCCAACCAGTTTATCAAATCTGAGCGTCTGCATGCTTCTGCTTGTTGGATGTATTTTTTTCTGATTGCATCGCTTCCTTCAAACAAAGACTGTAAATTGGGATCTTTGACGATCATCAAATTGCGGAAATGGGAAGCCATGCCTTCCAATATAATTTCAGGATCAAAGCCAAGCGATAAAACCTGATTCAGTAAAACCAATGCGGCTTCAACATTTTCTGTTAGAAAAGCATCAGAAAATTTGAAAAAATAATCGTAATCCAGTACGTTTAAATTTTCAACTACATCTTTGTATAAAATACTTTTATCAGAGAAACTTTTAATGCGGTCAAAAATAGATAAAGCATCCCGCAGTGCACCATCCGCTTTTTGTGCAATCAAATGCAAGGCTTCATCTTCAGCATGAATGGATTCCTGTTGACAAATTTTTTCAAGCTGAAATACGATGTCCTTTTCCTGAATTCTCCTAAAATCATAAATCTGACAACGACTTAAAATGGTTGGTATGATTTTATGTTTTTCAGTTGTAGCTAAAATAAATTTGGCATAAGGTGGCGGTTCTTCTAAGGTTTTCAAAAAAGCATTAAAAGCCGCCGTTGATAACATATGAACCTCATCGACTATATAGATTTTATATTTTCCAGCCTGGGGTTGGTACCGCACCTGATCAACCAATTCGCGGATGTCTTCAACCGAATTATTGGAAGCTGCATCCAGTTCGAAAATATTAAAAGAAGCATTTTCCATGAAAGCCCGGCAATTATCACAGGAATTGCAGGGTTCCCAATCTGCACTGGGATTGGTACAATTGAGTACTTTAGCCAAAATCCGGGCACAGGTCGTTTTACCAACGCCTCTGGGACCGCAAAACAGAAAGGCATGTGCAATTTGGCCTTTTGCAAGTGCATTCTTGAGCGTGTGAGCTACATGCTCCTGGCCAACTACATCCGTCCATTTAAGCGGACGGTATTTTCGTGCTGATACTATAAATGAATCCATACCTTTTGTGGTGGGCAAAAGTAGGAAATTTTCTCCCAATCTGATTCCGGATATTTTATAGTATCTTTAAGAGCAATTATTCTTCTTTTCTGCTAATTCCATTCAATCCGATTCATCTCGAAAATCGAAGTTTTTAATTTATATGAATGGGTCTATCTTCCACCTGGAGTGGTAGGTTAATTTCTTAATTTTTAATTAGTTGATATGAAATGTTCAAACTTGCAAGTACTACATTTTACTTGCGATCCGAAATTCATGGTTGTTCTTTTAATTTTAATGGGCACAACCGAAATTTTATTTTCTCAATTTCAAACGAGTATTGGATATACTTTTCCCTCTAATGAACGTGCCGCGCGTGGAGTTCAAACCAATGTCGGTAGTTATTTCGTTTTAGTTGATAACAACAACCACCCCAATAAACTTTTTAATACAAATGGTGATCTGCAATTGCTTTCATTAAATGCTGCTGGCTACCTGATTAATCCTGCAAAATTGTTGGGTCAGGATGGAACAGAATCTGCTGCGTGGATGGAAAAAACCAGTTGTGGAAGTGGAGGATATATTATAGCAGCCAATGAAGATTTTGGAACCGGCTCCAACATGCTTGCAATTTTAACAGATCAAAATGGAAATCAAATCTGGTCACGTACGATTGGTTCAAATTTTAGCAGGGAAGAAGCAACTTGTATTAAAGAAGATGGCAATGGGGATTTTATAATGGTTGGATCCAGAGAGAGTAACGGAGTTTATAATATACAAGCTGTAAAGTTGGATTGCAATGGAAATCAAATCTGGTATCGAAATTATGCTACGGTAAATTCAGCGATTGCAACTTCCGTTACCAGTTTTGCAACGCAAGCGAGTTCATGTGCAAGTAGTGCGAATTATTTTGTTACCGGTGTGATTCTGGGTCCGAATGGCAATGACGAATTATTTATCCTAAACATTGATGCAACGACTGGAAATCTGATGTGGATCACTTCCTACGACATTGCACCAAATGCAGCAGAATATGCAACGTGCATTCAGGGCTCTTGTTTATTTAATGCTGGTTCACTAGGAGAAATTTGGGTTTCAGGGTATTCAACGGATTTGAATTCAAGTTTATCTCAAGTATTTATGATGAAAACAGATATTAATGGAAATCCGTTATGGGCAAATAATTATGAAATTGTCGGAGATGTTGAAGCAGCTTCTCATTTTGAATTTACCAATATCGGAGATTTTATGATTACAGGCCGTGCTGAAAGCTTAACCTTTCCTCCAAGACCCGCAACAAGAACTGGAAATTGCATGCTTATGAAACTGGCTCATTCCGGAAATCAAGTGATTTGGAATCGTGCCTATGACCAGGGCTTTGCATCTCAGGGAAATAGTGTAGAAGTTTTAAATAATAATTCGTGTTTTCTTAGTGGCTATAGTTACAAAGCGGACCCACCTTCTGCTTTTGATTTTAATGTATTGACAATTAAAACAGACAGTTCAGGTCGTACGGGTACTACTTGTAATCACAATTTAATAACCGATATTATCAAAAGGAATCCGATACCAACTTTATTAACTTCCATGGTTTCAAGTCCTATCGATTTTAATGTACTTCCTTTGACAAGCAAAACCTATCAGGATACGCAAATTTTCTGTTTAATTACGCCTCCGTCTAAATGTGATTCACTTTTCACAATATTAAATCCATTTAACAACGGACAAGCAGTTTGTTGCTTTGATTTATTCGTTAATAATCCAACTGCCAATTGCTTTAATCAAATTTTATTTAATCTGAGTTCAGGCAGCATCATTAATCCGATTGCAAATCCAAATTGGATGATCAATTCAAGTGGCAATCAAATGACGATTACACACAGTTCCGGTTTTATTCCGGCAGGCTATGTTAATCCTGGTAATTTTTGTGTAAGCAATGCGATGAATCCAGTAACAGTCAATATCAGTTATACGTATTCAAGTGGGGGCGTTGCGGGTCGTTGTGATGAACACTTGATGCTACAATGTCCTGCACCGCCTTTCCAATCGTGCCCTTGTGATTCAAATGCCATTGCGGGTCCAAACCTGGTTCAAAATGGGGATTTTGGATTGGGGAATGTTGGTTTTACATCAAATTATATTTTCATGCCTCCAAATTTAGGATTAAGCAATGGAAGATATTCAGTAAAGAATTCTACCAATCTGGTCAACCTGGCCTGGGCTTGTTTGGATCACACCCTGGGGACTCCAACGGGTAATTTTTTGGCAGTTGATGCGACCACTTTTGCAGGATCGGTTTGTTGGAGAGAAATCGTAAATGTCAATGCCGGCGTGAATTATTCATTCTGCGCTTTCGTAAATAATTTAGTAAACACCTCAAATAATTTTACAAATCCTACGGTCGAACTTTGGATTTTAAATACCTTACAAGCCAGCGTGACCTTGCCGGAAATTCCGGACAACTGGATCAATCTCAGTGCCAATTGGACCAGTACGGTTACAGGTGCTGTACCAATTGAAATCCGGGTTGGTGCGCCGGTTCATCCTTCAGGTTCCGGTTGTGATTTTGCGGTAGATGACATTGCATTTCACGAATGCAGACCCATAGTTTTTCATCCAGACACTTGTTGTACAGTTTGTTCACCGGTAAATTTATCCTGGACAACCTTGTCAAACCAATTTTTTATAACAGACATGACCGTTTATGACAATAAATTAATTGTCGGAGGACAATTTTCATTTGGAGGATTTAATGCGATCGCAGCATGGGATGGTACAAATTGGTTTACACTGGGTTCAGGTTTTAATGGGAACGTCGAAGCACTTGAAGTGCACAATGGCAGACTCTATGCAGGAGGTGCATTTTCAAGTAATGGCAACAACATTGCCGAGTGGAGCGGTACGATACCAGGGGGTTCCTGGAATCCTTCGTTTCCTGGTTTGACTGGCGGTATTTTCAATCGGGTTACGTCCTTATTATCCACGCAACAAGGTTTAGTAGCAGGAGGCGCATTTCAAATTCCTGCCAATAACATCGCTTTGTGGAATGGAAGCAACTGGAGTAATTTAGGTGCAAATGGGATCAATGTTCCCAATACCAATTCAGGAGGTGTTCATGGATTGGGATTATTCAATGGGAATATCGTGGCGGGTGGGGTATTTAGTCCACCTTTATCAAATATTGCGCAATTGAACAGCAATGTCTGGCAAAATTTAGGAAATGGTATCAATTTATTTATTGGCAATAACGGTGAAGGGATTAAAGCCATTCTGCAATTTGCAACTAATAAATTAGCAGTAGGAGGTCGTTTTCAGGAAGCTGTGAATAGCGGCAATGTTGTAGTTTCCAATACTCAATTTATTGCACAATGGGATGGTACCAATTGGTCTGCTATGAATACAGGAGTTAACTCTAGCTTTGAAGGAATTTATGATTTAGCAATTCATTGTGGCAATCTGTATGCGGGAGGTTTATTTGCATCAATTGGAAGCAATCCAATCTCAGGGGTAGCGCAATGGGATGCTAATTCAAGTACCTGGTTAAATGTTTCCAATCATCCCAATGTGTTGATCAGAGCGCTGGAAAATTTTAAACCAAATTCAAACAATAGTTGCGATTTATATGCTGCAGGTGAAGTTATTTTAAACCATCTGAAATGCGCAACACAAAGCGAAAACCTAAACCAAGGATTCTTTAAAGTTTTTCCAAATCCTGTAAATTCAAATTTAATTTTGCAATTAGATCAAGAAGCGGTAAAAGAGCTTTTGGTCTTTATCATTGATATCAACGGAAAACGATCCATGATTAAAAAAATAGCAAAAGGTCAATCTCACAGTGTATTAGATTTTGCTGAATTCAATCAAGGCGTTTACATGCTCGAAATAAGCGAGAACAATTTAAAAAAATGGTATCAAAAGGTATTGAAGGAATGAGGGGAAAGATTTTAGTCTATAGTCTGTAGAGAGAATGTTGCAATGCTGCAATGCTGCAATGCTGCAATGCTGCAATGTGGCAATGTGGCAATTCTGTAATTCTATACTGTTACAATTCTGTAATGCATCAATGCAATAATTAATTTTAAGAATTAATTTGAATGAACTTACAAGTTGCCGAAGGGGTCCCGCCGAGGCTCAAGGAGTTTTAGTAATATTTAATATCTATCAAGATATCAAATATTAAGAGACCGATATTCTAATAAAATTCAGATCAGTTAGGCTCAGTATTCAACAAATTAAATGAAGTTAAAAAACTACGATTCTCAAGGATGAATATCCTTCTACCATCTGGGTTTCCAGACATTTTGTTTACCAGACCATCTTTTCTAAAATTCACAATCCTAAACTTTTCTTTACCTTGTTCCTTATTTAGTGTAATGAAAATAGCACTCGCTCAACTCAACTACCATATCGGAAATTTTGAAGGAAATTTTGCAAAAATGCAAGATGCCATATTCAAAGCTAAATTGGAACAAGCTGATCTGATTTGTTTCAGCGAATTGGCAAGTTGTGGCTATCCACCTCGCGATTTTTTGGAATTTCGGGATTTTATTTCGCAGTCCATGGCATTGGTAAATAGACTTTGTGAATTGAGTCACGACATAGCCATTGTTGTGGGCGCACCCAGTGTCAACCCGGATGTAGAAGGCAAAGATTTATATAATTCGGCCTTTTTTTTATATGAAGGAAAGGTTCAATCTATTACCCATAAGGCACTCTTGCCAAACTATGATATTTTTGACGAATACCGTTATTTTGAACCAAATCGTAGTTTTGAAATTGTCCGTTTTCAATCAAAAAAGATTGCCATCACCATTTGTGAAGATATCTGGAATCTAGGGAATGAAAATCCTATGTACACCATTTGTCCGTTAGATGAAATCATAGATCAAAAACCGGATTTTATACTAAACCTTTCAGCATCTCCTTTTAGCTATGAACATGCAAAAGACCGTTTAAATGTATTGCGTGCGAATGTCCTGAAATATAAAATTCCACTGTTTTATGTAAACTGCGTCGGTGCTCAAACGGACATTCTGTTTGATGGGGGTTCTGCTGTTTTATCCGGTGACGGCATGTGTTATGAAGAACTACCTTTCTTCGTTGAAGGCCAACGCTATTTTGAATTGGAAGAGGTATTGAAAGGAGGTATCAATCGCGAACAAGAAAAAAATGAAATTGAACTCATCCACAAAGCTTTGGTATTAGGGATCAGGGACTATTTTAGTAAAATGGGTTTTAGTAAGGCCATTCTTGGTTTGTCGGGTGGCATCGATTCAGCTCTTACGGCTTGTCTTGCGGTCGATGCACTTGGAAAAGATCAGGTACGTGTCCTCTTAATGCCTTCACCCTATTCTTCTGAGGGTTCAGTGCTGGATGCAAAAGCACTGGCTGAGCAACTTGGGATACAGTATGATGTCATTCCAATTGCTAGTATCTTCGATGAATACAAATCCATCCTTTCAACTTATTTTATAAATCTGCCCGAAAATGTAACGGAAGAAAACATTCAGGCTCGCATTCGTGGAATGCTGTTGATGGCTTTTTCCAATAAGTTTTCATCCATCCTTTTAAATACCACCAACAAAAGCGAAATGGCGGTGGGCTACGGCACGCTCTACGGCGATTTGTGCGGCGGATTGGCAGTCTTGGCTGATGTTTACAAAACCCAGGTTTATCAATTATCCAGTTACATCAATCGGGAAAGAATCATAATACCTGAAAATACCATCCAAAAACCACCTTCAGCAGAATTGAAACCCGGGCAAAAAGACTCTGATTCATTGCCAGATTACAACATCCTGGATAAAATCTTGTATCAATATATTGAAAATCGAAAAGGGCCTTCAGAAATCATGGCAATGGGTTTTGATCCGGAAATTGTACTGAAAACCTTGAAAATGGTTAATAAAGCAGAATTTAAACGATACCAATCGCCTCCTGTAATTCGGGTTTCTTCCAAATCCTTTGGATTGGGTAGACGCCTACCCATTGAAGGAAAATACCTTTCCTAAAATTGGGATAAATTGGGCTTATTCTGCCTCGGCAACGACTTCCTGTACTTCAGGCACCATTCGTTTCAATAATCCTTCTATGCCAGCTTTTAATGTGACCGTTGACGAAGGACATCCGCTGCAAGAACCTTGCATGGATACCGTAACGACCCCATCCCGGTAGGATTTGAATTCTATGTTTCCCCCATCCATTTCAACCGCTGGCTTGACATACATCTGAATCATATCTTTAATTCGGACCACCAATTCAGTATCTTTTTCGTCAAAATTGCCTTCCGAAGAATCGGCCTCTAGTTGCAAGCGAAATGCTTCAAATCCTTCCTTAATCAAAACAGATTCCTGTTCGATGATCTTTTTAAGGGTTTCTTTTGCAGGAATCATGACCTCTTGCCAGTCATAATTCGGTTTTTTGGTAATGGTTACAAAATTATTGGAAATATATACGGATTGGACAAATTCTTCATCATACAGCTTACTTGCCAAGGGAGACCAGGCAGCTGCAAGTTCTTTATCTTTAAAATCTGCAATTCCCTGATAAAGCATCCGGTTGCTCACAAATTTTAAGGATTCCGGATTGGGTGTTTGTTCGGTATAAAGTAAAATACCTGGTTTAGTAGGTTGTACAGTTTCCATAAGCAATTAATTCACTCAAAATACAATTTAAAATCAGGAAGGTTCAATCATTAACTTAGATGTCATAGTGAGCCTCCAACGGACAATGATCAGAAAATCGAATTTCCCGGTGGTGTCTGAATGCTTTGACCTTATCTTTTAAGGATTTGGAAATCGATTGATAATCAATACGCCAACCTTTGTCCTTTCCATAAGAACCGGCCCGATAACTCCACCAACTGTATTCTTTTTTTTCCGGATTTAATAAGCGAAAACTATCATAAAATAATTCTTTAAACCAATGATCCAACCAGGCACGTTCCTCCGGACGGTAACCGGATGGATTGTCGGTGCGTTCCGGATTGTGAATGTCCAGGCCTTGATGTACGATGTTGTAATCTCCCACTACGATTAAATTTGGTTTTTGCTCATTCATTTTTTTAAACTCCGGGTACATATCTTCTAAAAACTTCATTTTAAATTGATGTCGGTCTTCGCCTGAGGAGCCAGATGGAAAATAACAATTGGCTAAACTAAATCCAGGATAATCCAACACAATTAATCGGCCTTCCCGATCATACACCTCTTTGCCGGTTCCCAGTTGCACCTGATTCGCTTTTTCTTTGGCTAAAATCAATACGCCACTGTATCCTTTTTTTTCTGCACAATGCCAATACGAATGATAATTTAATTCCTTAAAATAATCCGGATCCGCATGGGATGCATCCATTTTGGTTTCCTGAATACAAACTAAATCAAAATCATTTTGTGCGATCCATTCTTTAAATCCCTTATCGATTGCAGATCGCAATCCATTGACATTAAAGCTTATAATTTTTTTCATCACTAAATTTTATGCATTGTAAAATTAATCAGCTATTTCAATTCACAAGCCAGGTTTTTGATTTAGAAACCTTGGGTTTAAACCCTGGGTTTCTAAATCAAAAGCATCATGTATAAAATGGTCGCGGGTGCTGTTTCAAGACCAGCATTGTAAAATAATAACCTATGTTCCTTTTATGTAATAAGTTCCACTACCTGTTTATAGTATTTATTATAATGAACAAGCATTCATATTACAATTAATTGAGTCATGAAGGCTTCAGAGCCTGTAAAATCAGTCATATTACAGATTTATGCTATGGTATGGTTTTTGGAATTCTATAAATACCCGTTTGCCGTTTAAAGATTACTACAAATTCACTCACACCGTTTAAAAAAATATTGATATCTCATTAAATGCAGCTGTTGCAAATCCTAATAAAATTTTCATACAGCCATTTTGATGGATGAATACATGTTGACCTGTTAACGAACAAGGCGAAACGAATTTTCTCATTATATTAATTTCTGAAAGCGTATGAAGGCAAACCAGACCCCAGCTGTGTTGTACAAGGATATGCGTTTTTGGCTGGTGATTACGCTCACATGCATTCTGGTTGGAATGTTGTTGGGTACATATCCGGCTTAAAAACTCAGCTTTGTATCTTCAAGCTTAAATCGAGGCTTCCGGCACTGTGTGTTAAGGCTCCTACGGAGATAAAATCTACCCCGCTAAGGGCAATTTTACGAACTGTTTCGAGACTGACCCCTCCGGAAGCTTCGGTTTCATGTTTTTTTGCAACCATTGCAACTGCTTCTTCAAGTAAGGGCAACTCAAAATTATCCATCATGATGCGACTTACATTTCCTGTACGCAACACTTCTTCCAATTCTACTAAATTTTTTACTTCAATAGTGATTCCCAAATTTTCCAAATGATGGGATTTTTGATATTTGTTTACAGCTTTAATTGCTTTTGTAATAGAACCACATGCTGCAATGTGATTGTCTTTAATCATAAACCAATCATACAAACCATCCCGGTAATTCTGACAACCTCCCAACCGGACGGCCCATTTTTCAAGGTAGCGATTTAAAGGAGTAGTTTTGCGAGTGTCCAGCAAAGTGACCGGCAAATCAGACACTTCCAATAAAAAGCGATTGCATAAACTGGCAATCCCACTCATGCGTTGCATTGAATTTAAAACCAATCGTTCCGCCATCAATAAATTTCGCGTACCGGTTTCTACTTCAAACGCAACTTCACCCAGATGAACATAGGAACCATCTGGTTTAAATACATTCATTTCTACTGAATCATCCAAATAATTGAAAATTGATTTGGCCAATTCAACACCAGCCAGAATGCCATCTTCTTTTATTTTTAATATGGCCTTGCTTCTATTTTCTGATGGGATGCAAGCCAATGAGGTAATGTCTCCCGTTTGGACATCCTCTTGCAAAGCTTGTTTAATAAATTGTTTTAAGTCAAACGAAATCATAATTAAAAAATCACACCAAATCTAAAATCTAAACTCGATAAAATCCCTTTAGAATCTTCTCTGGTTCCATCTGAATAACGCCCACTGTCATCCGTAATATCTGTAAAGCTTTGATAAAATCGCAAACCTCCTACTAACGAAACGTCTGCTGAAATGCGCATTTCACCGCCCAATCCAATGCCGTAAAACAAACCAAAAAAACTGACCATTTTACGGATGTCTTCTCCTTCTGTATCGGGCAAGGGTGGTGCTTCTATAGTTCCTCTGGCTCGGGTGCGTAAACTGATACAGAATTCAGGTGCATGTACATAGAATCTGAATTTTCCAAATTCATTGGTGCGCAACTTAAATCCAAACGGAATATCAATATAATTCATTCGATAGCCTAAGATCGCATTGTCAGGAAGATTTTTATATTTTGTATCACTTAATTCAGCTTCTTTCCAAAGATCTCCCCCTTTAATAAATTCGAGATGACCACCCTGACCTAATGATAATCCAATACCCCCCGTTGCTGCATAACGATCATTAAACCAATATTCCGCTTGCACATGGGCTTTATAGGAAATTTTAATACCGGATGATGAAATTTGATTGTCATTGGAGGAAATCCAACTTATACCCGGACCCGTTAATACACTGAATTTTATCTCCTGACTCATTAACATCCCTGGTAAAAAAGCCAGACTGAATAGTTTTAGGATTTTCATAATTTTGTTTTTAGGAATAGTCATTTTATTGAAAATTGACCTGTAAAGCTAAAATAATTCAATCTTTGCAGAAATAAAAATACCCAATAAAACAGGTCCGGATTCGTTTAAAGAATGCGTTATTTATTGTCCCTTAACAGTCCGCATGTTATCCATTATAACAAATTATAAGATATTGAAAAATGCAATGGTAAGATTTGGCAAATCCAGAGTTGCCATGTTCCAAAACCAAATGTTTGGTTGGATGCTGTTTGGTTTTTACCTCAGCTGTTTTGGATTAATTGCCTGTCAGAATTCAAATCGGAATCCCGTTCCTGACGTTTCAAATATTGCTGCAGATATAAAATGGATTCATTTTGAAAGGGAACTTTTTGCACTCGATTCAAACAAATTGAATGAGGGTCTTCTTGCACTTATTCAAAAATATCCAGCGTTTACAAAATTGTATTTTACACAAATTGTTCCAATGACAGAACAATTGGATTCAATTCAACCAGAATTTAGTACAGCGCTTCGCACATTTATAAATGATCCGTTTACAAAAGATCTTTATCTTAAAACAAATCGTGTATTTAAAGAAGATCAGGATTTAAGTAAATCAATGCTTCAGGCGGTTCGATTGATGAAATATTATTTTCCGGATGAAAAAGATCCGGTATTCTATAGTTTGATTAGTAATTTCAATTTTGCAAATTTTATTTTTTCAGATAAAAATAATGCAAACGGTATAGGAATCAGTCTGGAATATTTTTTAGGATCCGAAATGAATTACAAAATGGTGGATCCTAAAAATCCGGTGTTTTCAGATTATCTCACCCGTTGTTTTAATAAAGACCATTTGTTGAAAAAAACATGGGAAACATATCTCACAGATAAATTAGCTGAGCCGCAATCAGGAAAATTTATTGATTACATAATTCATAGAGGTAAAAAATTATACATACTCCAAAAGTTGTTGCCGGAAATTGAGGATACGGTGTTGTTTGAATTTACCCCAAAACAACTAAAATGGTGCAATCAAAATCGTTTGGAAATCTGGTCGTATTTTCTTTCGGGTTCTATGTTGTATTCTACTGAATTTTTACAATTCAATAAATATATTAATCCGAGTCCAAATTCTCCCGGTATGCCAGAGGATGCACCCGGACAAACCGGATCCTATATTGGCTATTACCTTGTGCAAGCTTATATGCGCAAGCATCCTGAAGTAAGCCTTCCAGAATTGTTGGCACAAGAAGATGCCCAGTTGATATTAAGGGCGTCGCGATTTAAACCTACGAATGATAAATGAGTCCAATTTAGGACGATCAAACTTGAATTGGATTGATTTTTGATTTGATTATATTAAAGCAATTTTATGGAACGGGTGATCCCATTAGTTGATTTAGATTTATTTGTTAAAGGCGATGCAATCCAACGAAATGCGTTTGTTGATCAATTGGGCAGAGCCTTTCATGAAATCGGGTTTGTTGGAGTTGTAAATCATGGCGTTCCAAAAGATTTAGTGGATGGATTTTATGCAGCTTCCAAAGCCTTTTTCTCTCTTCCGGAAGCAGAAAAATTGCGCTATGAAATTCCGGGATTGGCCGGCCAAAGAGGTTACACTTCTTTTGGAAAAGAACACGCCAAACATTCTGAGGTCGGTGATTTGAAGGAGTTTTTTCAAATTGGGCAAACGGTATTGGATGGGGATGTCATCCGCTCTGAATATCCTGAAAATGTATTGGTTGAATCGCCTGCTGCATTTACAGATTTGGGAATCAAATTGTATAAGGCTTTTGAAGAAAGCGGAGCGAAATTATTGCAGGCAATTGCCTTGTTTTTGAAATTGGGTGAAAATTATTTCGATTCCAAAATTCACAATGGAAACAGCATTCTGAGAGCGATCCATTATCCGCCAATTATCAGTGAACCCAAATCAGCCATCCGCGCAGAACAACACGAAGATATTAACCTGATAACCTTGTTGGTTGGGGCTTCTTCCGGTGGACTGCAAGTGCTGACCAAAAAGGGTCAATGGATGGATGCCATTCCGGGCGAAAATGAAATTGTGGTCAATGTTGGGGACATGCTTCAAAGATTAACAAATAATTATTTGGTGTCCACCACCCACCGGGTAGTGAATCCCCCAAGGCAAGAATGGCACATTCCAAGGCTATCTATACCCTTTTTCCTGCATCCAAGGAGTGAAATGGACCTGTCTTGTCTGGAATCCTGTGTTGAGCCAGGAACCCAAGCTGCCTATCAACCCATTACCGCAGGAGCATATTTAGACGAACGATTACGAGAAATCGGATTAAAAAAATAACTTTGAACCTTAAATACATCAAAATGAACTTATTATTTTTAGGCAATCTGGGTTCTACAGAAGTACTGGTAATCCTGCTTATTGTCTTATTGCTTTTTGGAGGTAAAAAAATTCCTGAATTAATGCGAGGCCTTGGCTCCGGTATTCGGGAATTTAATAATGCCAAAAACAATATCTCCAATGAGATTCGGGAAGGTATGCGCGATGCTGATCGCAAGAACCTTGATTCAGAAAACAAATAAATAAAATTCTAAAATTTTATATTCAATGAAGGTCCTATCACTTTCGTTCCTGTGTTCTATTTGTCTTTTTTTAAGCAACACCTATGCTCAAAAAGTTGGACACATCAATTCAGTTCAGTTAATTGATTCATTAAATGAAGCCAAGGTTGCTTCTATTACTTTGAAACAATACGACGCTTCCTTGACAAAAACAGGGGAAGAAATGCTGGCAAAATACCAGGAAAAAGTACGCAATTACCAACAAAATATCAGTGCAGGAAGTTATACTGCGGTACAAAAAAGTCAGGCTGAATCTGATCTGCAAATAGAACAACAAGCCTTAAGTACTTACCGAGAATCTGCACAAAGCTCTTTAGAAAAAAGAAGACAAGAACTTATTCAACCCATCTTGGATAAAATCAATAAAGCCATCCAGGATGTTGGAAAAGAAGAAGGCTACGCATTTGTTTTCGATTCTGCAATGGGCGTTCTTTATTTCAATAAGACAGATGATATTTTCCCCAAAGTCATGAAGAAATTGGGCTATTGATTCGATTTTCTCATTTTTTCTAGCGTCTGAAATAGCGTATTGCCTTTTAGTCTATAGACAAGAAACTTAAAATTTATTTGGAATAAACCACTAAACCATTGCAACATTGTAAAATTGCAGCATTGTAATATTTCCCCAATTATTCTTCAAACCGCAAATGTTTTACAGTCAACGCATTTTCAATTAATTTTCTCAAAGAGTCGATGCCGATTTTTAAATGTAAATGTAAAAATTGATCGGTGACGGTTTTATCGCTGGCTTCAGTTTTAACTCCTTCCGGAACCATAGGCATATCGGATACTAATAGTAAAGCGCCTGCAGGGATTCGGTTTTTAAAAGAAGCAACAAAAATGGTTGCGGTTTCCATATCGATGGCCAATGCACGTAAACGCAATAAATATTTTTTAAAATCCAATCGATGTTCCCACACGCGTTTATTGGTTGTATAAACTGTTCCGGTCCAGTAATCCTGTTCGTATTCCCGAATGGTGGTTGAAATGGCTTTTTGCAAGGCGAAAGCTGGTAAAGCCGGTACTTCCGGAGGTAAATAATCATTAGAAGTTCCTTCGCCGCGTATCGCTGCTATTGGCAAGATAAAATCACCCAATTTATTTTTACCGGATTTTAGTCCACCGCATTTTCCTAAGAATAAAATGGCTTTTGGTTTAATTGCTGTCAGCAAATCGATGATCGTTCCTGCATTCGGACTTCCCATACCAAAATTTATGATGCTGATGTTGTTGGCTGTTGCATTGATCATGGAACGATCCCGTCCACGAACTTCTACTTCATTCCACTTTGCAAACAACTCGACGTATAAACTGAAATTTACCAGTATGACATACTTTCCAAATTCATTCAGATTGGTACCGGTATAACGAGGCAACCAATTTTCAACAATTTCTCTTTTTGTTTTCACATTTATAAAATTATCTTATTTATAAATCCGATTTCAATAACACAGCTATTAGAAAAAAATTTAAACCACCCGACTTGGATTATTTGCAATAAACGATTTCCAGGATTTGCCTGTAGCTTTTATCCCTTTAGCAGGTGAATTTAATTCATTCATCAAACACAATGCTGCTGCCAAAGCATCTGTAGCATCATAATATTTCTCATCAATTTTGAAATCAAGCAAGCGATTGAGCATTTGCGCTACTTGCTCTTTCGTTGCATTGCCGTTTCCGGTAATCGCCTTTTTGATTTTCTTGGGTGAAAACTCATAAATTTCCAAACCCATTACCATAGCAGCTGCGATTGCTACGCCCTGAGCACGTCCTAATTTGTGCATACTCTGGGCATTTTTACCAAAAAACGGACTTTCAATTGAAAGACTTTGAGGTTGAAACGCTTCAATTAATTCTTGTACACGGAGAAAAATTTCACGGAGTTTTGCCTGATGGGTATCAAACTTTTTTAATTGAAGGGTATTAACTTCCAGCACAATGGATTTTTGGTCGCGGAATTCCAAAATTCCATATCCTAAAATATTGGTTCCGGGATCAATGCCTAAAATACGAGGGTTTTTCAATGAAAGTTATTCTGTTTATTTTAACAAAGGTAATTCGATCGCTTGATCAGCATACCATGCTGCTAAAATAAAACGAAAATTTAGACTTCTTATGTTAAAAGCTATTTCCAAAAACTCCTTTGGCAATACTTGTAAATTTTAAAATACTGAGTTTAATGCTTTTAATTGATTGTTTAATAGATTTTGCAACGCAGTAATTTGGAGTGTGGTGGTTTTATTTAAAAAAAAACCCGGAGCAAATGCCTCCGGGTTACTAATCCCTGAATATGAAGTCAATTACGAAATCTCAATGGTTTTGTTGTTTTTACCAATCTCAATGGTTTTTGGAATTTGAATGTTCAAGATTCCATTTTCGTATTGAGCGGTAATTTTTTCTGCATCCGCTTCAGCTGGTAATTCAAACATTCTTTTGAAAGAATGGTAACTGAACTCTTTTCGGAAATAACTTTCTTTAGTTTCCGTGTTTTCTTGTTTTTTATCTGCTGAGATAATCAACATATTATTATCCAATTCAATTTTGAAATCCTGCTTGCTCAATCCGGGAGCAGCCAATTCAAGTTTAAATTCTTTGCCCGTATCCACCACATTTAAGCCGGGTGTATTGTTGCGAAATAGTTGTCCTCCATTAAAATCATGGAAGGTTTTACCAATCAAATCATCAACGATTTGAACAAAAGGTACTAGTGAATTAATATTTCTCATGGTTTTAAAATTTTATGTTTAACAAATTAGTTTACAGAAATGCTGTGAGTTGCTTTTTTTATACGATTCATCTGCACATACAATACGCCATTTTCAAATCGAGCTTTCAAGCTTTCAGTGTCAATGTCTTCAGGCAATTGAATGCTGCGTTTGTAACTTACATCTGCAAATTCTTTGTGCAGTGATTTAACATCTTCGGACTTATGAATGCGTTTTGCATTCAAATGCAATAGCTTATTTTCCAATTGAATGGACGCATCTTCTTTCAATACACCCGGCATGGAAAATTCTAGGATCAACTGTTCATCTTTTTGGTACGCATTCATTTTTGGGCGAATGCTTTGATCAACAGCTGGTTTATAATCAACCGCGCAATTCGATTTGACGCGAAATGTTTTTGGGTAGGGGAAGTAGTAATTTGAGTACATCATAATTTTTTATTTTTATAATAGCCATAGATCAATTGATGTACCATTCCAAAAATCAGGAAATTCTGGCATTGAATACAGATTACATCATGCCAAAATGACAAATTTTATATAAAAACTATGCCATAATGACATGATATTCATATTTCTGCTATGTGTTGTAATTTTACATCAAACATGCTGTTATGAATCAGGTTCGTTTTACCATTAAATTCTTAAAAACACTGGGTGCAATTGGAATGCTGATGGCCTGTCATAGCAGCCAACTGATTTCCCAGGCCAATGGATTTGGAATCAAACTTGGTCCCAGTATGGGATTTCAAAAATGGGGTGGAGGCAGCCAGCGGGATCCCTTAGTACGTTGGCATGTAGCAGCGTTTATGGATTCAGAAAGTTCGGACTCTAAAAATGTAATCTACGGGCAATTAGGATACCACGTTAAAGGCGGAGCCTTCAGAGTCAGCTATTTTTACGACATCAATGGAAATCGGTATCCCGGAAGCACCTACGGAATGGAATTTCACAATTTGAGTTTAGATATTGGTTTGAAACGATACATCCGTAAAGGAATCTGGAAGCCTTATTATGCAATTGGACTCCGCGGGGAATACACAGCAAAAACAAAATTTGAAATCTATCAGGAACTCGAAGAATGGGTTCGCAAATGGAATTATGGATTTTCTATCAAGTTAGGCACAGAATACAAAATGAGTAAGTTGACACACGCTGGACTCGAACTCAACATTGCACCTGATTTATCTAAGCAAGTATATGTGCCGGCAACCATACGCCGGATCAATCCATGGACCGGGCAAGCCGAACCTGGTTACGAGCAATCCACTGTAAACACAACCATCGAATTGAGTTTTTACTTGCGATTTATGCAAGTCATCGAATACGAAGAATAAGTGAGTGTATATTTTAATGTAGCCATACAAAACCTGGTCCATTATTTTTTCTTCTCTGCGTCAATCTGCGTAATCTGCGGGAAAATAATTAGTTGTTGGTTGATAGCAGGAACGGTTGCATTCCTTTGCGTCTTTGCGAGAAAATAATTAGTTGTTAGTTGATGGTTGTTAGTTGATAGGAGGAACGGTTGCATTCCTTTGCGTCTTTGCGAGAAAATAATTAGTTGTTGGTTGATAGTTGTTAGTTGATAGTAGGAATGGTTGCATTACGCTGCGTCTCTGCGAGAAATTTTTTTTTCATAATGGCCAGGATTAGCCGGATATCATTTACTATCCAACAAAAAAAAGGGATCCTCATAATGAAGATCCCTTATAAAAGTTATTTAAACTTAAATTATTTTTTCCAGGGCAATTCGTGAATGCGTTTTGCAGCTAACAAACCACAAAATTCACCACCTTCCATGTCGATTCTCCAATGTACGCCTAATGGTAACCGGCTGAAAGCATTTTCATAAGCAAGTGTACGCAAGGTATTGAATGAACGGGGAGTACCACAGAAATCGGTACGCTGTTCATGACAATGATCTGTAAAGCTGTAGTTCGGTCCGACAAAATATTCAAGAATTCCAGCACCAGCATATCCAAAGGTAGAATGCCCGGAAGGATAAGCTGGAAAAGCTGGAGTGAACCCTAACCATGGCACAGTGAAAGTAGGATCTATGTTTCGGTGAATGTAGCTGATAGGTCTTTCAAGATTGTATTTGTATTTATTGTACCAGGCAATCACACCGGCATCATTTAATGCCATACCTATTTGTGCATAGAGAACACAAGTAGTTTCGAGATTCATTTTTTCTTTTTGAACGATTTGATCTGCGATTGCAATATAACGAGGAGCCGGACTGAAGGTCCAACCTACCCGGTCGTCGCTCCAGAATTCAGCGATACATTCCATTTCACCTTTAGGGTTGCTGCGAGCTTCGTTTGCAATTACATACATTTCCCAGGCTTGTTGATAGTTGATTGAATTTTTTCCATCATCGCAGTTAAAGGGAGCTTTTAATGCATCCATATCAACTTGATTTAATCCAAACCTTCTGGCCTCCCCCCATAAGGCAAACATACCTCTTTGGGACACTTGAGGTTCAGTAGCAACCCAGTCACAAGCGTTTACTGGTTTGTTTTCTACTGGAAAGGGATTTAGATGGGCATTGTAACCAACAGCATCTGTTGTAGAAAATCTCCAGATAGCAGAAGCTACTTCGCGTCCATGAGCCTCAGAATTATTTAATATGGTTTCAACTGTATTTTTACGGAAGCGCTCTCTGAGTTCAACTTCCTTAGTTTCAATTAATCTAAGAAATTGTTGTTTATCTAAAATGACACCGTCTTTGTTTTTAAAAGTTACGTTTTCAAAAAACTTATTCATCAGATAGCCATAAGATGCATTGATTACTTCGGGCCAGTATAAATTGGTTTGTACTGCCGGCATATCCTGAATACCCAAACGGTATTGTAATGACTGATAATCGGGCATGCCACCCAAACAAGCTTCATAGGCACTCAATCCGAGATATGCCAAAGCACGGGGAGCTGGACCAGGCCTGTAAGATGAAGCAAAACGTTCAATTTCCATAAACACGGAATTCCATTCATGGTACACTTCATTTTCCTGAGATTTCATTAAGTTATTTCCACCTTCCGGAGTGTCAACCTCATTACAAGAAGTTGAAAAGATTAAGGCAGAAGCTACTAAACCAACTAGTAACTTGGACAAAAATTTCATACGAGGGATTTTATGGCTTAAAACAAAAGAAATTAAAAACTTTCAGGCTTAACGATGCAAAAATAATATTTGGTTTTATAAAACTAAGAAAATTGAAAAAATTATTTTCAGTGATTGAAAAATACATATTCGAAATATTACTATTTAAAAAATTAATAGTTAATTATTTATATATGTATAATTATTTAAATGTTAACTAACTTATTAATTTTATCAATACGTTATGCATATAAAATTATTTAATATATTAGGTCCTAAGGAATTTTTAAGGTGTTTTTAATTTAGTTTTTAATCGATATAATGTTTGGCATTATTATGTATTTGGAATATCTTCTTTTTTAAATTTGTATAAACTCTTAGCTTCTTCTTCTAAATAACGCTGCACTAATTCGAGGGCATCAGGCACTACATCACTGCACACAACGATCAATGAACCTTCTTTTACATTTTCGATCGCATATTTGATGGCTTCTGATTCTTTAGGGATGACTTTGAAGGGTTTGCTAATGTCATGTTGTTTGATTCCGGCAGTTAGCATTTCAATGATTTCCTGGTCGGTTTTGCCCCTGAGGTGTTTGTCTTGCCTTACAATGATCTCATCAAACATTTCTGCTGCAACTTTACCAATTCCTTCATTATCCTCCTGGCGTCGGTCTCCAATTCCTGCAATAATACCCACTTTTGGATAGGCATCGATTTTATCGATGAATTTCTTTAAAGCCTGCAATCCGGCTGGATTGTGTGCGTAATCCAACAAGATGCTGAAATGTTTAAAATCAAACATGTTCAATCGACCAGGCGTTTGTGCAGGTGATGGAATGAAAGATTCGAGGGCTGCTTTGATGTCATCCAATTCAAATCCATTAAAATATGCAGTCAAAACAGCAGGCAAAACATTCTGAATCATAAAACTGGCACGTCCGCCGTAAGTTAATGGCACATTGACCGCCTTAACGATGCGCATTTTCCACTCGCCTTTGCAGATGGTTATAAATCCGTTTTCATAAATGGCCCCAATACCATGTTCGCGCATGTGCTTTTTTATCCGGGGATTGTCTTCATCCATCGAAAACAAAGCCAACTTGCAATTAATCCGCTCACGCATGGCGTAAACCAGGTCATCGTCTGCATTTAAAATGGCATAGCCATCAGGCAATACAGATTCAACCACCACGCCTTTAACCTTTGCCAATTGTTCCATGGTGTGGATGCCTTTTAATCCAAGGTGGTCGGGTGCTACATTCGTGACAATGGCATAATTGCAATTTTTAAAGCCCAAGCCTGCACGGAGGATTCCACCTCGGGCCGTTTCAAAAACTGCAAAATTGACGGTTGGATCTTTTAATACAAACTCAGCACTGCCGGGTCCACTGCAATCTCCCTGCATCATTAAATGATTTTGAATGTAAATGCCATCGGTTGTAGTAAATCCTACAGTATAACCCATCATTCGGGCCATGTGTGCAATCAATCGGGTTGTCGTGGTTTTTCCATTGGTCCCGGTCACCGCTACAATTGGAATGCGGCTGTTTTTTCCAGGAGGGTACAACATATCAATCACAGGAGCTGCAACATTTCTGGGTAAGCCTTCTGCAGGCGCCAGGTGCATTCTGAATCCAGGACCGGCATTGACTTCAATCACTGCACCACCCACTTCGGAAACGGGCTTGCTGATGTCTTTGGTCAAAAAATCAATTCCACAAATATCCAATCCAACAATTCGGGAAATACGCTCCGCCATAAAAACCGTATGCGGATGGACTATGTCAGTAACATCCACAGAGGTGCCCCCGGTTGAAAGGTTGGCCGTGTCCTTTACAACCAAAACTTCCCCTTTGGCTAATACGCTATCTAAAGTATAGCCTTTTAGCTCCAGTAACTTTAAAGTAATATCATCTACAGTGATATAAGTAAGTACTTTTTCATGTCCGTAACCGCGTCTGGGATCTGCATTTGTTTTTTTAATCAAAGCATCAATACTCAAAACACCGTCACCGACAATTTGGGCCGGAAGCCGTTTAGCTGCAGCAACCAATTTATAATTAATCAATAAAATCCGGTAATCATCGCCGGTTATGTATTGTTCGACGATTACTGCGTTGGAAATTTTCTTAGCCATCTGAAATCCTTCCAGGGCTTGTTCCCAATTCGTGATGTTGGTGGTAACTCCGCGTCCATGATTTCCATCGATTGGTTTTATAACCAATGGAAATTTTAAATAATCTACTGCTTCCCTCAGGCCTGTTTCCGTTTTAATTATTTCTCCTTTTGGAACGGGGATTTCAGCCTGGTCGAGTAAAAACTTGGTATCTTCTTTATCACCCGCAATATCAACTCCAATGCTGGAAGTTTTACTGGTTACAGTTGCCTGAACCCGAACCTGATTGCAACCATAACCCAATTGACAGAGTGAATATTTATTCAAACGGATCCACGGAATGCCTCTTGCAATAGCCTCATCAATGATGCTGGCGGTGCTTGGCCCCAATCGCTGAATTTCTCGCAACTCTCGCATTTCCTGAACGTCATCTTTCAAATCGTAAGCGGATCCTTCAATGAGTGCTTCTGCAATGCGTACCGCTGCTTTTGCAGCATATACGCCTACTTTTTCTTCCAAATAATCAAAGACAACATGATAGACTCCGGTTTCACCATAACTGCGGGTCCGGCCAAAACCAACATCCATTCCGGCCATGGTTTGAATTTCCAGGGCAATATGTTCTACAACGTGTCCCATCCAGGTACCTTCTTTGACGCGTTTGTAAAAGCCACCGGGTTCGCCTTCCGAACAGCGGTGTTCGTACAATCCGGGCAACAACGCTTGCATACGTTCTAAGAACCCATCCAGGGTATTGGTTGGTTTTTGTTCGAGATCTTCCAGATCCAAAACCATGACAATTAGTTTGTGTCTTCGGATGGACCAATAGTTGGGTCCACGCATGACATTGATTTCCCGGATTTTCATTTTAGTTCGATTGAGGCCTTAAGGTAATAATTTTAGTCAATTATCTGCATTCCTTTAGCTTTGTGATCTATTTTCAAGTGCCAAATCATGGAATTTAAAGGAACGCTGATACCGGTGGGGGGGAATGAAAATAAAGGAATAGGCCTGAAAGAATCAGAATGTCTGGACTTTATTAAACAAGGAATATTATCTGCTATCGTACGCGAAAGCGGCGGAACCGGAGCACGAATCGTAGTGATAACTACCGCATCCAGCATTCCGGTTGAAGTGGGTGAAAATTACAGCCAGGCCTTTGAAACCCTGGGTTGTCAGGCTGTACAAATTGTAGATGTTCGCAAGCGCTCAGAAGCGCAGCTAAAAAAGAATGTAAAACTAATTGAAGAGGCCGATTGCATAATGTTTTCAGGTGGAGACCAATCCAGAATTGTAAAATGCTTTGCGGATACGATAGCCCATCAGATCATTCGAAGAAAACTGGAAGAAACGAAATTGGTACTTGCAGGAACCAGTGCCGGAGCCATGTCCATGTCCCTTCAAATGATAGCAGGGGGAAGTGTGGTGGATGCGATGCAAAAGGGCAATGTTAAAATGGCCCGGGGGATGTCCTATCTCGATCAAGTTATCATTGACACCCATTTTATCCAAAGAGGCCGATTTGGAAGGTTGGCAGAAGCGGTTGCCCGTTTTCCAAATCAACTGGGAATCGGATTAGCAGAAGATACAGGCCTCATCATTAAAAAAGGAAATGACTGCGAAGTCATTGGCACCGGGATGGTTGTTTTATTTGATCCCAGGAATCTTAACCACAATCGTTACATTGATTTGGAACCCGGAACACCCATGTCTCTTAGCAATTTGACTACCCATGTATTAGCCAATGGCGACCGGTTTCGGATCAGGGAAAGAAGTCTGAAAATTTTGCCATTGGAAGCATCTTTTTCGGTCAATTCTTAGAGATTTCTTAAAATTTTAAATTAAATTCTTAGAATTGAATTAATTTGAGCAAATTTGCATATAAATACTTGATATTTAATCAATTCTATTGACTATTAATTGATTAAATATATAAATATTTTTAATTAATTATACTCCCTGGATATGTTTGCGAAAAAATTACTCGCCTTTCAATTAGTGTGCATTCTTTTTCTTGGTTACGTATTTACCACGTGCACCCGAGAAGCAGCTCAGGACGATATCAGTCTGGACGATCAATTAATCAAAAGAGTTAAATCGGCAGCTCCAAATGGTGATATCCGGGATTACATTTTAGTAAGTGGCGAAAATTTAGATGAAATACCCAATCAGGATCCCAAAAATCCAATAAATGCAACCAAAGTGAAATTGGGCAAAATGTTGTTTCACGAGCCGGCAATTGGGGTATTGCCCAACAAACCAATTGGCATGAATTCATTTAGTTGTGCATCTTGCCATATTGCAAAAAAATCATTTACTGCAGGCAGGATTCAAGGAATTGCTGACGGTGCTGAAGGATTTGGAAATTTGGGAAATGGAAGAGGTAAAAATCCAGCTTACCAAGGAGACGAAGTGGATGCGCAAGGAGCTAGACCATTACCCACCATCAATTTGGCTTATGTTCGAAATGCATTATGGGCTGGATCCTTTGGATCTTTTAGTTTAAACGTTGGAACCGAATCTGTTTGGCGTCAGGATTCACTGACTGAAGTAAATTTTATTGGATTGGAAGGATTAGAAGCTAATAACATCCGAGCATTGCAGGTTCATCGAATGACTATGAATGAAAGTATGGCTTCTTATCTTGGTTATAAAGCACTTTTTGATGAATCATTTCCGGAAATTCCAGTTTCTGAGCGCTATTCATTAAAAACTACTTCATTTGCAATTGCAGCATATTTCAGAACCATTACTACGCATGAAGCACCTTTCCAAAAATGGTTAAAAGGAGATCATACTGCAATGTCCGATCAACAAAAGAAAGGAGCAGAATTGTTTTTTGGAAAAGCCGGATGTTATCGTTGTCATAACAGTCCATCGCTAAATAGTTTTAATTTCTTTGCTTTAGGAGTCTATGATTTATATGAAAATAAAGTAACTGAAGTATTCCGCACCGGTCCAACCGATAAACGTGTAAAAGGACGCGGTGGCTTCACTGACAGACCGGAAGATTTGTATAAATTCAAAGTTCCGCAATTGTATAATTTGAAACCTGTGGGTTTTTATTTTCATGGTGGAAGTAAACAAAGTTTGAGAGAGGTTGTAGAATATTTTAATAAAGCAGAACCTGAAAATCCGATAGTTCCAAAATCACAAATCAGTGGATTTTTTCAACCTTTAAATCTGACTGAACAGGAAGTAACAGATCTTACAGAATTTTTAGAAAATGCTTTGTATGATCCTACTCTTGAAAAATATTTACCGGATCACGTATTGTCCTTTATGTGTTTCCCTAATAACGACATCAAATCAAGAAAAGATTTGAATTGCGAATAACACAAGCAGCAGCTGAAAGGCGGTAGGTCTGAAAGTCATATAAGTTGGAAACAATTTAGTTTGGAGGGCTGAAAGCTAAAATCATTTAATGCTGTATTCAATGTGACTTTTTCTTTAATCAGTTAAACAGCAGTGGCGCTCCTTCCATTTTCCACAATAATGGATTTTATATTTATTCCAATCCATATACAATAAAGGGGCAGAATCAAATAAAACATTCTTGCCAAATCTCCTGATAAAAGCATTTGGAATATTACAGCCAATAGATATAAAACAAAAACAATACGGGTTTCATTTATTTTAAATTGCAAGCTGAAATTATTTTTTATCCAAACCATCATTGGAATCAAAATCCAAAATCCCACTACAGAAAATACATCGTAAATTCCATGGAAACTAAATAGTTTTGATAATGAAACACTTATTGTTGAAAAAGAATCAACATCTTTTGCAAAACTATTTATAAATGGATGTTGCAAATACAAATCCCATAAAAATCGAAATCCAAAAACGAGCATTCCTGAAAATGCGATCCAGCTGATGGTATTAATCAATCGATCTCGTTTCATGTAAAGGATCATAGGTACAAAAAAGATAAATGCTTCTTTGGCCCAGGGGCCGAGTAGAAGTCCTGTGGCAAACCAAAGAGTTTGTTTGTTATAAAATCCGTACAATACCATCAGCAGACTTAAAAAGTACAAACTATCCACCAAGGGAAGACCTGCAAGTTCCATAGTCCATCGACAACTTAAAAATGGAATCAAAGAAAATGCCGCAATCCAATCATTCATGCCAAAGTTTCTGCATAGCTTAAAAAGTATTACACCTGCAATCGACAGGATGCTCACATTAACCATCAAGAAACTAAAGCACAAGGAAAAATTTCCATCAAAACTTAGCGGATGTAAAAGTTCGAAGATCCATCCAAAACTAAATTGTACGCCACTAGCTATTAATGGAATAAGGATTCGATAGTGCCTGACAGGACTTTGGTTCCAATCAAATTGAGCCATCTTTAAATAATCTTGAATATCCGGACTCTGGTCCATTGGAAAATAAATCATAACTTCAAATCCCAGACTAAATAGAATGCAAAAACAAATACCAAACACAAGCAACTCATGAGCGTACTTGTTAATTAATTGTTGAAGTACTTTGATCATATGGCAACAAAAATAGTAAACAAACTATCTTTGAGTCGATTTAACAAATACAATGGCACTATTAGATTCTTTATATACGGCAGAACGGGCCAATGAACATGCTGTTTCTGATCGTCCGGTTTTTATGCGGCAATTGTTTGCCTATGAACGGGCTGTTTCTGAAATAGAGGGTTCTGTTTTAGAAATAGGTTGTGGTGAAGGGTATGGTATTAAATTGCTTGCACCACATGCATCCAAATATTTGGCATTGGATCGGCACATTCCTTCGGATCTTCGCAATTTTGATCAGGTAGAATTCATTCAAAAAGAAGTGCCCTGGTTGGAAGGCATGGAATCCAATCAATTTGATGTAGTCATTTGTTTTCAATTGATCGAACACATTCAGGAAGACACCACCTTGTTGTCAGAAATTTACCGGGTATTAAAGCCGGGTGGAAAATTAATTCTGACGACGCCCAATAAAGAAATGTCGCTTACGCGCAATCCGTATCACATGCGCGAATACAAAACGGAAGAATTCAGAAATTTGATCAGCCATTATTTTAATCCAGATCAAGTGTATTTTGGAGGCGTTTATGGCGATGAAAAAATTATGGATTATCAGGAGAAAAATAAAAAATCCATTTCCAAATGGAAACGATGGGATCTCTTCAATCTGGAAGAAAATTTACCAGCTAGCTGGTTTCAGATTCCCTACGATATTTTAAATCGACTCAATCGCAATAAACTTAAAAATCAACACGACCAGCTGGTGGGAGAAATAAGTACTGCTAATTATTTTTTAAAAGAAATGGATGGCAGGCAATTGGACTATTTTTGTATTGCGAGAAAGTGAACCCAACTGCTGGCTGAAACAGTTGAACATTGCTGCAATGTTCCAATGCTGCAATGATATGATGCTAAAATGCTGCAATGCTGTTTTAATAACTTGGCTTCGCTAATTTCTTTTATCCAGTTGTTTCCAGTTTCCCTGTAATTCCTGATTCGGATTATAGCCTTGAGTTTCACTCATTAGATACTCCCCTTGCTCGTTAACCCAGGCTTGCGAATACCCGGAAGGTAATTGGATGTTATTTTGTCCATCGGAATATCGATCTACACCTCGCAGATAATCACTGAATTGTTGATTGGTGCGATCGTAGGATTTTTGCGTATTCCAATAACTGTCACTGATTGATTTTGAAACGGCATCGTTCGTTTGACTAATAATTTTACTGATTTGTCCTGCTGCATAAATGCGCTGGTAAACGGCATCGGATAACAATTGAGTTACTTGTATAAATTTATTGTAAAAAGCAAGTGTAGGTTTACTGGAGGCTTTTATAGTCAGTGCAATACGCCGGCATTTTTCTAATTCACCAGCCGGTGATTTACAACTGTATAAACCTGAAGCAGACCAGACGATCGAGCGAAGCGTTACATATCCTTGTGAGATGGAATGGGTAACATCCAACTGGCCATAAAATTCTTCTTCATAGGATTTATTGTTTTCCTGATAGCTGATTCTGACAAACCCACTTTCTGATTCAAAATGCATGTTGCTCCCTTGAATCATTTGCTCTTTGGGTTGCGCCCGGTTAATTATTTTTTCTTCTTTGATTTGAAAGTTGATCCTTCCTCGTTGTTGCCGGATAAAATCTTTTAGCCCAGTTAAAATAGTTTGTGGTGGAGGATAACCACTCACCTCCGTCGGACCTTCACTATAAACGGCCCGGATATCGGGATAGGATTCGATGGTTTGATCGGTTTTTGTATTTTGAAATCGACCTTTATACCGAATGGGTAAGGTAGCATCCTGATATTCCCAATACAATTTATCATCCACCGTCCAGCCTTCAGGAATTAAACAAGTAAATGCAATCATACCAGATCCTTCCCGATCCATGATTTGATGCGGAGTTAATTTCAAAATAGCTCCCACCTGCTTTTCTTTTGAAACACCTGAAGTTCCAATTGAATTTTTTGCACTGTTAGCTTGATTGGTTGCGTTTGGTTGGCAACTCAAAAACAACATGCTGTAACAACAAATTATAAACAAAATCCTTTTCATAAGTAAAAGTATCTTAATCAAATTTAATAAAATTATACTCCGGGAATAGAATTTTATTTATGGAGAAAATACTTTTGTCTTGTTGGATAAAAGGACTAAGAACAATTTGCGGTGAATCACGGATTGGATCCGGGACGACTAACTTCTGACCGTTAACCACTAATTACTGATCCCTAACTCCTGACCACTTCCTAAAAATGCACCCATCCCTGTGCTTTGAGTGGATGATGTTTATTGCTGTTACTTTTTAATTGTACACCAAAAGCTGCATCTTTAATTTGGCCGATATAAATCAAATCGGGAAACATACGGACTTTGTTTGAATCTTCAGGGCTCACACAAAGAAGCAATTCATAATCTTCTCCCCCGTTGAGTGCACAGGTCAATGGATCCATATGAAATTTTAAAGCCATCCATTTGGTCTGTTCGTTTAATGGAATCAATGCTTCTTCGATTTCAGCACCGCATTGACTTTGTTTACAAATGTGTAAAAGATCAGAAGACAATCCATCGCTCAAATCAATCATGGCATGCGGTACAATGCCGGTTTTTGCCAACCATTCTACCGTTTCACGTTGTGCTTCCGGTTTTAAAAATTTTCCAATCAGGTATTTTTGATTTTCAAGGTCCGGTTGTATTCCAGGATTGGATAAATAAATTTGTTTTTCGCGTTCTAATAATTGCAATCCTAAATAAGAAGCACCCAATTCACCACTAACATAAATATGGTCACCTGGTTTCGCTCCATTCCGGTAGCTGATTTTATCAGCATCCTGCAAACCAATCGCAGTAACGGAAATTACAAGACCTCGCAAAGAAGCAGTGGTATCGCCACCAACTAAATCAACCTGATAAGTTTCACAAGCCAGCCGTATGCCTTCGTACAAAACTTCAAGTGCTTCCACTGAATACCGATTGGAAACAGAAATGGAAACAGTTACCTGTTTAGGAATTGCATTCATTGCATACACATCCGACAGATTTGATACAACTGCTTTATATCCTAAATGCTTGAGCGGAAAATAGGCTAAATCAAAATGAATGCCTTCGACCATCATATCTGTTGTAATTACAACTTGTTTATTTTCCGGATTCAAAACTGCTGCATCATCACCGATAGATTTAACAGTGCATTCATTTGATTTGGTAAATGATTTGGTGAGCTGGTCAATTAATCCAAATTCACCCAGTTCTGAAATTTCTGTACGCTTAATATCAGAAGGCGTTTCATTCATATACTTTGTATTAGTGTTTGTACAACCGGCCAAATATCATTTAATGGGATGGGAGCGGTAAATGCTACATCCAGATGGGTCGTTGGATGGGTAAAATTAATTTTCCAGGCATGTAAACCGATGCTTCGGTCTTTATTGGATCTGCGGGCACCGTATTTAACATCCCCTTTAATCGGAATTCCTGCATGGGCTAGTTGACTTCGAATCTGATGAAATCTTCCGGATTTTATCGAAACCTGGATTAATAAATAATGATCCATTTCATTAAGTACCCGATATTCTAAACGGGCTAAATCTCCGGCCTCATCCTTACTTATATAGGATTTTTTGAATTTCGAAGATTTCTGGAGCCGGTTTTCTAATTTGCCAGTCGGATCAATGACTTTTTTCTCTACCAAGGCCAGGTATTCTTTATCCATGCCATTGTAGGTATTCTGCTCATTTAAAAGTGCAGCATCATCTTTTGATTTAGCAAACAATACAATGCCTGAAACAGGTCTGTCAATTCGATTGCATAAATGCAAATCCCGTTTACAATAAGCTTGTAGTAATTTATGTAAAGAGGGATCTTTACTTAAATCATCCTGTACCGGCATTCCGGAGGGTTTATTGGCAACTAAAACGTGGTGGTCTTGATAGATAATGTAGTCCCGGATGGAATCCAAAAGCTGTAAGTTTTATTTTATTTCTTCGTAATCTGAATAAGTATCTTTTGGTTTCTTTGGATCTTTGGGTTGGATGATAATGGTCTTATCTTTTAAGAACAGAATGTACAAGGCATAAATTGCCAGTCCAAAGACAATAATTCGAATCATAAACATCGATTAAAGCAATAAAGATAAAGCTTTCATACAAATTCGAGCCCTGCGTGCGTTATGCCTAATTAGCAGCAGCCTGATTTATGCAGGAATTTCATACTTTTACAGGAATTATTTTTATTATATATAAAATATATATTTATAAATCATTGATTTTAAGATGAATAATAAGTTTAACAAAACCAACATCGTTGGATGGCTCGTTTTTTTTCTCGTTTTTATAGTGTACTATTTTTCTGTAGAACGAAGTGGCAGCTTGTGGGATTGCGGAGAATTTGTTCTCGGCGCACATAAACTTCAGGTAGTTCACCCACCGGGTGCACCTTTATTTATTATAATCGGTAGAATGTTTGCCTGGATTGCAGAAATATTTTCTGATAATCCAGCCTACATTGCATTTGCTGTAAACCTGATGTCAGCTATGTGTTCATCTTTGGCAGCCATGTTTGTTTGTTGGATTACCATGATGTTTGGCCGGGTCGCTCTATTTGGAAGAGATTACAACAATGAAAACAACGAATCCTGGGCAGTTTTGGGGGCCGGTTTAGTAGCAGGCCTTTCAACAGGTTATATTTCCACCACCTGGTTTTCAGCTGTCGAAGGAGAAGTATATTCCATGTCTACAATGTTTACGACCATGACCATGTGGGCAGCCATGAAATGGTATTACCTGGAAGACAATCCAAAAAATGATAAGTGGTTGATATTTGCTGTATTTGCAGTCGGACTCTCAACAGGGGTGCATTTGTTATCCTTACTGGCCTTCCCCACCATTGCAATTTTGTACTACTACAAGAGATTTCAAAAACACAGCTGGCTGGGAATGTTTGCAGCTGCTTTTGTAGGGATTATTGCCATCTTCCTGTTTCAGATGATAATCATCACCGGAATTCCCAATTTGTGGAGTTTTTATGAAAAATTATGCGTCAATTCTTTTGGATTGCCCTTTCATTCCGGATTGATTCCAACCATCATTACAATTGTACTGGCTGCTTATTATCTTTTGCGCTATTTTAAGAATAAAGGAAATGATTTAATGCACAAAGTGGTCTTCACATTGGTGCTTTTATCGATATCCTATTCAACGGTTGGTGTTGTTATTATTCGTGCCAATGCAAAAACACCCGTTAATATGAATGATCCGTATGATGTGATGCGATTAATTCCATATCTCAATCGCGAACAATACGGAGATCGCAGTTTGTTAAAAGGTCCTACGTTTGATGCAAAACCAATTGATACCAAGGCAGAAGACCGCTGGGGACGGGTTGGCAATAAATATAAAGTAGTAGACCAAAAATATGACTATGAGTTTCGCGAAAAAGATAAAATTTTATTTCCGCGGATTAGCCACAGCGACCAGGGTCGTCCTACCTTATATCGCATGTGGATGGAATATTTACAAGGTTCCAAAACAGGTGCACCCACTATGGCTTTTAATCTGAAGTTTATGTTCAGTTATCAGTTTGGCTGGATGTATTGGCGTTATTTTTTATGGAATTTTGTTGGAAGACAAAATGGCGAACAAGGATTTTATCCGTGGATCAATAAAGATGGAAATTGGTATTCAGGTGTTAATGCAGTTGATAACAACCGCTTATACAATCAAGCACAACTTCCTAGGGTAATCCGGGAAGATCCATCTCGCAATAGTTACTATTTTCTTCCACTGATATTGGGAATTTTAGGGGTCATCTTTCATTTCAAAAGAGATCGGAATGATTTCATGGCATTACTGAGTTTCTTTATATTAACTGGTATTGCTTTGTGCGTATTCAATAATTCGCCTCCTAACGAACCCAGAGAAAGAGACTATGTTTTGGAAGGTTCCTTTTTAACCTTTTGCATTTGGATTGGAATGGGAGTTTTATTTCTAACCAATTTATTGACTGAACGACTTAAATTAAGTGCTTCCGTTTCAGGGATTGGTGCATCAGCATTTGGATTGTTGATTCCGCTGGTATTGGTCACACAAAATTTTAATGATCATAGCCGGATGAAAAGCACTGCTGCCCGGGATTATGCATCTAATATTCTCGAATCATGTCAACCCAATGCGATTTTGTTTACCTACGGAGATAATGATACCTATCCTGTCTGGTATGCACAAGAAGTAGAAGGAATCCGAAGGGATGTGCGTGTAATCAATTTAAGTTTGATTGCAGTGGATTGGTATATCGAAAATCAGCGCAGAAAATTTAATGAATCCCCTTTGGTGAAAATGTCTATTCCGCAGGAAAAACTTCGGGGAAGTTTAAGGAATCAGGTATTTTATTACAACCCGGAAAATCCGGATGGTTCCGGTACAGATAGATCTTGGTCAGCTTCTGAATTTTTAAAATTTATTGGGGAAGATCATACGATCGAATCAGGAAATGGCCGCAAGTTTGAAACACACATGCCAACCCGTAATGTTTACATCAGCATCGATCGTGAAAAGGCAATCGCGGCCGGATTGGCTTCAGCCAATGATACCAATTTTGTCGATAAAATTCCTGTGAGTTTAAATTCAACCTATATTACAAAAGATGATATTGCAGTATTGGATATCATCAATTCAAATATTTACGATCGCCCTATTTATTTTTCAGTTACTTGTAATGGAGAAAAATTAATGGGATTGGATGATTACACGAATTTAGAAGGAATGGCTTTAAGGGTGGTTCCGGTAAGAACGAAAAGTGATCCAAGTTTATACATTTATGGTGCTGGAAAAGCAGATCTTGATAGAAGTTATGATGTGATCATGAATAAATTCCGTTGGGGTAATTTTGACAAAGAGCAACAATTTGTTGATCACAGTTATGCTCCAAGTATTCAAGCCATGCGCATGATTATGATGCGCACTGCGGTCAGTTTGCAAGAAATGGGTGACACTGCAAGAGCTGCTAAAATGGCAAATAAATATTTTGAAGCATTTCCTAATATGAATTTTCAGTACGATGTGCGGATTATGCCGTTTATTCAAGTATTGATTGAAGCCGGAGATCACGAGTCTGCAAAAAAACAACTGCGCATCCTTGCAACAGAAACAGTGGATATGCTTAATTTTTATGAATCACTAACAAAAGAAGATTTAGAAAAAGGCTTTTCACAAGATCGAAGTTTGTCTTTATCTGCTGTCAGGGAAATCATAGATCGTGCTAAAATGCTACAGGATGATGCATTCTTAAAAGAAATGGAAACATTGCTCAATAAATACAATGCGGCTAATCCGAATGCTCCAAACTAAGAACGAATATGAAGGTATCTGTTGGAAGTGACCACGCCGGATTTGAATGCAAACAAGCCGTCATTGCATTTTTGGAATTGAAAGGAATCTTAGTAACCGATCACGGTTGTTATTCTACAGACTCTGTAGATTATCCTGATTTTGTGCATCCGGTTGGAAATGATATCGATCTGGAGCAAGCAGATTTTGGGATTGTTTTATGTGGCAGTGGCAACGGGGTAGCCATGACAGTCAATAAGCACAAAGCAGTGCGATGTGCCTTGTGCTGGAATGAAGAAATTGCACAGTTGGCCCGGGCGCATAATAATGCAAATGTTTTAAGCATTCCGGCACGATATGTTACTTTAGAAATTGCATGTAACATGGTAGGTGTATTTATTGACACAGCTTTTGAAAGTGGAAGGCATCAGCGAAGAATTGATAAAATTAATCTTCCATGAAATTGTTTTTAAAATCTGTGTTTTGTTTGTTTCTGGTAACAGGAAATGCACAAAAGGATTTTATCAGTGCAGTCGTAATTCCGGATTCTACCTTAGCGGTATCTGCAGATTCAGCCTATCAATATGCACAAAACATTAAAACAGAAAATTTAAAAGAAATTATTGAATACCTCGCTTCAGATTCTTGTGAAGGGAGAGAATTGGGATCTGCCGGCATAGATCGTGCCGCCCATTTTATTTCTGCTCATTTTGCTAAAAACAATATTGAAAAACACGGGGACGCGAATTCCTATTTTCAAAAAGTTGGATTTAAATGGATTTATTGGGATAAGTTGCATTTTAAAATTAATGGAGTTCCCTATAAACAATTCTGGGATTATCTGGTGATTCCGGCAATCAATGATGACATGGAATGGAATGCCAATGAAATCGCTTTTGTTGGTTATGGGATTGATCATAAAAATTACAATGATTATAAAAACATCGATGTAAAAAATAAAGCCGTTTTATTTTTTAAAGGAGAACCAAAAAATAAGGAGGGTAACTACATACTAAATGGGACAAAAACTCCTTCAGAATGGTCAAGTGATTTGGATATGAAGGTGGATGCTGCACGAAAGCATGGCGCAAAACTGGTTTTGGTGATTGAAGATAAATTTAAGGAATATGTAGATGCACATCGCGCTGAAGTCGTTTCCCCGGATGTAATTCTAGATACCAGTGAAACCATGCAAATACATGGAATCAATCAAATTGTACTTTCAACTACCACTGCTGCTATGTTAATGGGAGGGAGCTTTAAGAAAATTTTAAAAGCAAAAGATAAAATAAACAGAAGTGGAAAGCCTAACGCTTTTTTAATTAAAGCAAAAATCGATATTTTACAAAAGAAATCAGTTCGTGCAGTTAAGGGTCAAAATATGATTGCATTTATTGAGGGAACTGATCGAAAAGATGAAATTATCAGCTTGACAGCTCATTACGATCACATCGGGATGCGTGGCAAGGAAGTTTTCAATGGTGCAGATGATAATGCAAGTGGAACTTCTGCTGTTATGGAAATTGCGGCAACTTTACAAAAATTGAAGAGTGAAGGAAAAGGTCCAAGCCGGTCTGTATTGTGTATGTTGGTTACCGGTGAGGAAAAGGGTTTGTTGGGTTCGCTTTATTACGTAAACAATCCACTGTTTCCACTGAGTGAAACCAAAGCAGAAATCAATGTTGATATGATCGGAAGAATTGATCCAAAATATGGTACGGACGAAAATTATATCTATGTCATTGGTTCTGATCGGATCAATCCAGTATTGCACGAACTAAATGTCAGCGTCAACCAAACCTATTCTCAATTAAAGTTGGATCATACATTTAATAGTGAGACAGATCCGAATCGTTTTTATTACAGATCGGATCATTACAATTTTGCAGAGAAAGGCATCCCGTCTATTTTCTTTTTTAGTGGAGTCCATGACGATTATCATCGGGTCACAGATGATGCTTTTAAAATCAATTACAACAAAACAACAAAAATTGCCCGCCACATTTTTTTGCTTACCTGGGCATTGGCAAATGGGAACAAGATTTAATTTTTTATTGAAGCACATAGGTAAATAGGGACATAGAGTAAAATAGATTTAGAATTCTATGTTTTCCCTTTTGTTATCTATATTCCTATTTGGTTTAGATTCCAATTTTATTTTGGATATTAAGTTGGAATTTAGAAAACAAGCGTGGCAAATAACAGGAGGATCTTTTTTTGATAGTCACGTAACAAAAGCTAAATCAATCTTGTCTGAAAGTGCTTGTAATTAATGAATAGCTTTTATTCGTCTTGTTTTCTTTTTTAAAATCAAATTCAGAATTTTAACCACATTTAAATCCAATACACTAAAATCAGGATCCGAATAAGTTCGGAATATAATTTTGAATTTCATAAATATTTTTAGTTTATACAGAATTAAATTTGCCAAAAACTTGAAATATTTTATGAGAAATAATTAAAAAGTTAAAAATCTATTTAAATATTCTGCTTCTTAGTCAATTCCAAAGATTCCATTTATATTTAGCCTTAGAAAAACCATTTTTTAACAAACTTATACGAAAATGAGCCAACAAACTGGACACCCCAGAGGATTATACCTTCTATTTTTTACTGAAATGTGGGAGCGTTTCAGCTACTATGGAATGCGTGCCATTCTGGTACTTTTTCTTACCAAACAACTGCTGATGGATAAATCCTTTTCATCAGGGATTTATGGTAGTTATACAGGACTAGTTTACCTAACTCCAATCATTGGAGGATACTTTGCAGATCGTTATTGGGGAAACCGGAAATCAATCATCATTGGTGGTTTAATCATGGCCGCCGGGCAGTTTATGTTATTTGCCAGTGGACAATTTGACAGCAGTTTTATTATGTATTTGGGTCTTGGATTGATGGTATTTGGAAACGGATTTTTTAAACCCAATATTTCCACCATGGTAGGCCAGTTATATCCGGACAACGATCGCAGGTTGGATTCAGCTTATACTATTTTTTATATGGGAGTTAATCTGGGTGCATTTTTAGCACCCTTGCTCTGTGGTTGGTTAGGAGAAAACATTGCCTTTAAATGGGGATTCTTGGCAGCCGGTATCGGTATGTTATTAAGTGTTGCCTCCTTTCAATGGTTAAAAAATCGCTTCCTTCTTTCACCAACCGGTGAACAAATTGGTGTTGAACCGAATAAGAATAGAATCAAGGAAGGGGACTCAGCTGGCAATTCAAATTTTGACAATAAACAACTGGCTGCCATTACAGCGGGTTCACTTATATTATTTGTTATATTTTATAAATTGATTGGCTTTGATGTATTTGGTGCTGCAATTTTTGCATTTGCCATAAGCATTCCAGCAACCATCATATTGGATCCTTCCTTAAATCCAATAGAAAAAGATCGGATTTGGGTCATTTTTATTTCAGCCTTTTTTGTAATCTTTTTTTGGGCGGCATTCGAACAAGCAGGAGCTTCCCTTACCTTTTTTGCTGACGAGCAAACCGATCGAATAATGAATTTATTCATACCCTGGTGGGTCATAGTCATTGTCTTAGGTGGCTTGATTTATTATTTTGGTAAATTCCTGGCCTGGTTTTTTGAGCATTCTCCCAAATCAGCTATCTATTATGGTTTAGGATCAGCAGGGTTATTAACGGCATTGCATTTTGGTGGCTTTTTGAATGATTTCAGCATGACCGAAATGCCAGCAAGCTGGTTTCAAAGTTACAATGCGGCATTTGTAGTAATTTTTGCACCTGTGCTTTCAGCCATCTGGTTAAAATTGGATGACAAGCAACCGGCATCACTGACCAAACAGGCCATGGGACTTGGGTTATTGGCATTGGGTTATTTATACATTTCCTTTGGTGTAAATGGAGTGGAAGGCACTGCAAAAGTGAGTATGATCTGGTTGACTGGTTTGTATTTTATCCATACCATTGGAGAGCTTTGTTTATCACCAATCGGATTATCCATGGTCAATAAATTAGCACCGGCTCGTTTAGCATCCCTTCTGATGGGTGTTTGGTTTTTAGCAAATGCTACTGCAAATAAATTTGCAGGCATGTTATCTGCTTTATATCCAGAAACAGGAAAACCCAGTTCGTTTTTAGGATATGCAATGGCCAATACCTATGACTTCTTCTTGTTGTTTGTAGTAATGTCAGGGATCGCTTCCATCGTGATGTTCTTACTCTCAAAAAAATTACAAACCTGGATGCATGGCATTCGATAAAAATTCAAATTAACATTCAAACAAAACAATTCGAATTATATGGAAGGTTCACCACACAAAGAGTTTAAACCGTATATCTCTCCGGAGATTACAAACATTGCAGAGTTTTCAATAAAAGCAATTTTACTTGGAATCTTTTTTGGAATTCTGTTTGGAGCTGCAACCGTTTATCTAGCTTTAAAAGCAGGATTGACTGTATCGGCCTCAATTCCTATTGCTGTATTAGCCATTTCATTGGGAAGACGTTTTTTTAAAACGACCATTCTTGAAAATAATATTATTCAAACTACAGGTTCTGCCGGGGAATCCATTGCAGCAGGTGTGGTATTTACACTGCCCGGATTTTTGTTTCTTTCAGCTGAAAGTGATGGAATCAGCTCATTCAATTATTGGACGATTTTTACATTAGCTGTATTGGGGGGTATTCTCGGTACGCTCATGATGATTCCTTTAAGACGCTCTCTGATAGTTAAAGAACATGGAAGTCTTCCTTATCCGGAAGGAACTGCCTGTGCCAGTGTATTGGTAGCCGGTGAAAAAGGCGGTGATTTTGCAAGAACGGCGTTTATGGGATTGGGAATATCCATCCTGTATGCCATGTTGCAGAAAGTTTTACACCTGATAGCCGAAGTACCTACTTATGTAACTGGATTGACAAATAAATACTGGCCTGCAGGTAGGATTCATGGTGAAATCACACCAGAATATCTAGGGGTTGGTTACATCATCGGACCTAAAATTTCTGGCGTATTGGTTGCCGGTGGTGTTTTGAGTTCTTTTGTTCTCATTCCTTTATTGGCTACACTCGTTCCTGGGGATATTATCTATCAACAAGTGCTCAAATTAGGATTTAACCCAGTCCGATTTGGTTGGGATGAAGCCAGCCACACGTTTACGAATTCTGCGGAGGCTATCTATCGGGTATATATTAGACAAATCGGTGCCGGTGCAGTTGCAGCGGGCGGTTTTATCACCTTGATTAAAACGATCCCTACCATTGTGAGTTCTTTTAAAGATTCTATGGGTGCTGTAAAAGAAGGAGCAGGTTCAAGTGTCCTACGTACTGAAAAAGATCTCAATATTAAAGTGGTTTTGTTTGGTAGTTTAGGTTTGATTCTAATGGTGGCATTGCTTCCAATAATTCCAGGTCAGGGTTTTGTTTCTAAATTACTGGTTGGCTTATTGGTCGTCATATTTGGAGCATTTTTCGTCACCGTATCTTCCAGAATTGTTGGAATTATTGGTTCATCAAACAATCCGATTTCTGGGATGACCATTGCAACAATTATGGCAACCTGTCTCGTGTTTATCGGTGTCGGCTGGAGTGGAAAAATATACGAACCCATGGCATTGGTGGTAGGTGGTATGATCTGTATTGCTGCAGCCAATGCAGGAGCTACATCCCAGGATTTAAAAACAGGATATATCATTGGGGCAACTCCAAGGTATCAACAATTGGCTTTGTTTATAGGAGCAGTCTTTTCTTCGATCGTCATCGGATGGACAGTTAAATTATTGGACACCCCAGATTCAACCATGATTTCTCAAGGCATTCAACATGCAATTGGAGAAAAATACAATGCACCTCAAGCCACATTGATGGCTACTTTGATCAAAGGAATTTTATCTTTTAATCTCGATTGGCAATTTGTAATTGCTGGTGTTTTTCTCGCAATTGTTATGGAGTTATGTGGTATTAAAGCGCTGTCATTTGCTGTGGGAGCTTATTTGCCTTTGGCTACTACCTTGCCCATTTTCATTGGTGGTGCAGTCAAGGGTGTCGTAGATTGGTACAACAAGAAAAAGAATCAGGAATCTGAGGACGACGAATTGGGCAAAGGCTCCTTGTTTGCAACCGGTCTGGTTGCCGGAGGCGCATTGGCAGGCGTCATCGTCGCTTTACTTAATGTAAATGAAGGTTTTGCCGCAAAAATAAATTCGATTTCTTTAGAGCATAGTTTGACAGGCGCATTGGGCGAAGGAGGTTATCAAATTCTTGGGGTTGTATTTTTTGCTGCACTGGCATTTATTTTATATCGTACCGCTGTGCAAACAAAAACCGAATAATGCACCACTAAATAATTTAGCAAGGAATTTTAATCACAATTCCGGCTTAAACTAATGAAGTCCACAGTTAATCTTAATTGATTTTCTGTGGACTTTGTGTAAGAAGACAAATGCAAAAATGAATTTGAAAATTCCTGATTGGATAGAGTTCAAATCAATCTAATGATGAACCAGAACTTATTTTTTAAAACCAATAATATTAAACTAAACTCGAACCCCCAACCCATTGAAAGAGGCTTTGCATTATCCTCCACTGAATGACTATGTATGAAAATGTTTTTTGTAAAAAAAAATTTTACTCGCAACACAAATTAAAGCCCTTTCAGGGGACGAAGAGAAGTTGGGGGGGGGGGGGGGGGGGGGAAAAGAGTAGAAATGAAATTTGTAAAAAAAATTTTGTTCGCAACACAAATTAAAAGCCCCTTTCAAGGGGTTTGGGGTTCAGACCCTCATGAAAGAAAAGGAAATTCCATTTGGGTTTGGGGTTCAAATCAAGATGAAAGAAAATTAAAAAAGGTTTTTGGGGGGGGGGGGGGGGGGGGGGGGGGGGGGGGGGGGGTAGGGGGGTGGGGTTCTCTCATGAAAGAAAAGGAAATTCCATTTGAGTTTGGGGGTTCAAAGCAACATGATAAGAAATGTACACTCCATTTGGTTTAGGGTTCAGATAGACTTGAATGAAGTTTATTCTAATTTTAAATTTATATTTTAATTGGCATTTATGTGCATCCTATCAATATGATTAATTTTTTTTAATCCCTTTTAAATTTCGGCCACTCATTTTTTATTTCTACATAGAGCTGCTCCAGATTTTTTTGATACTTTGTATAAGCATCTGAAGCTTCATGGAGCACCCGGTGACCGGAAAGTTGGTTCCATCTTCTGATTTTTTCAACCAACACCCTGGTTGCCGGTTTAAAATACGCTTGTTCAAAATAATTGAAAAGGTAATCTACTGCCAAAGAATTGGGATGCACTAAATCTTCTTTTACATAACGATAATCCCTTAAGTCATCCATAAAAATTTCATAGGTTGGAATGTATTCACAAAATTCAAATTGATTGCATAATTGTTCGCATGCCAGCAATAACCTGGATTTGCTGCGTTGATTTTGAATAAATCCATCTTTTAAATAACGCACCGGACTTACACTTAAAAGAATTTTAAGAGACGGATTAATGGCATTTAATTTTACAATAGTTTGACTTAAGTTCGTTAGGATTTCTTCATAAGATGCGAGTTCTTTGGTAAATTGATCGGAAGGAATCTTATGACAATTGGCAACAACCTGTTGATTGGATTTTAAACGAAAAAAATAAGACGAACCTAAAGTGATGACCAGAAACTGACAATGCTTTAATGCATTGTAAGCTTCACCTGCGTTTGCATTCAATTGATCTAGTAATTGTGTTTTATCCGGCATTGAATACGAGCCATGATGATCCATGCAATGATAAAGCCCATCCTGGAATTGTAAAGCAGATTCTGTATAAGGAATTTGCAGCAACAATTTTTGGAATTGCAATGAGATACTCAATGGATTATACACTATGCCAAAAGGATGTCTGATGACTTGAAATTGCAAAGCTTCCAAACGATCGGCTAACTCACTGGCAAAGCAACTACCACAACTGTAAATTAAGTCGCCGTGTTGCATCTGTAACAGACTCTCAAATGGCGGAAAGCTGGTTTTAGTGTACATACGAGTGACAAAAGTAAATGCTCCTTGCAAGAAATTTACAGAGAGTTTCACTGTCCATACACATGACACCAATTTTTATCAGTAAATGGGCTATAAAGGGATTGGAGCTGGTTTTAGGAATTCTAATGACTATTCAAGGTTTATTCCAAATAAAATAAGATGGATTAGTACCTTTGAGCCGCTTAAAAATTCTATGGGTTTCTGGGATAAAATTTTGTCAAGACAACAGACCACTGTACCTGAAATTTCTTTCGGTCGGTTTTCAGATGCTTACAAATCAAAAGAACAATATGCAGATTGGGATGCCAGCTTAAAGTTATTTGAGGAACAAAACTGTAAAGAAGCGATTAAACATCTTTTGCAGTATTTAAAAAACCAGTCAGGAGACAATTTAATAATTGAACAAGAGGGCAAATTCATATTATATCAGGGATCAAAGCAAATCAATTGTACATACGATGATCGGATTTTTAAAGCAGTTTGCCTGGTAGCCCATTGTAAAGAACTCAATGTAGGATTTTTACGAAAAGCAGTGGAATATAATTATCGATTAAACTATGCCCGGTTTGCTTTGGATTCAGAAAATAATTTATGCTTAATTTTTGATAGTTTGCTTGCAGATGCGTCTCCTTATAAATTGTATTATGGATTGAAAGAATTGGCATTACAGGCAGATAAAGACGATGATATTTTGCTGGATGAATTTGAATATTTGGAACCCATTCAGAATCATCATATAAAAACGTTGAGTCCGGAAATTATTGCAATTAAAATTCAATTCATCCGTGCTCAGATCCAAAAAGTATTTGAACCAAATGTATTGGGAACTCTTAATCCAAGGCGATTTCAAGGGGCCTTGACCTATGTCTATTTAGCTGTAGTTTATGATCTGGATTATTTAGTAAAACCAGAGGGCAAACTGATGGATATTTTAGGTTCCATGCACATTCGTTATTTTGAAACGGCTCCGGAAAATACTGAATTAAAAGTATCTATTCTTGAAACGGGATTGAAAGAAATCCTTGAGATGAAAGATGAAGATCTGGCAAAGGAATTGTACGAAGTGATCGCCAGTTTTGGAATTACCAGTCCGGTAAAACAACCAACAATTGCTCAATTTATAGATGCCGAACTTCAAGCCATAAAATGGTATGAAGAAAACAAACACGAAGGAATTTGTCTTGCAATTTGTAATTACATTGCAGGATATTGTTTGTATAATTTCGCAATGCCTGAACCGGTTCGAAGTTTATTCCATCTTTATTTTCAAATTTCATTTGATTCTTATTTTAAGTCACTCGGATTTCCAATGAACTATTGGAAAAATGAACGTACCCTAAATTTTAATGAAATCAATGATGAAATAGAAACCATTCTGGATAAATTTCAGAATGCATTTTCAGATGAATTACCTAAAGCAAAGTTTAAGGATTCAACACCCAATCTATTTCTAAAAGAATTTTTGGTATTTATTAAAGACCTGCCCCTTACATGAGAGAACTGATCGAACAATATAAAGGAGTGGTTATACAAATTGCGACTCCATTTTCAATTGGAACCGGATTTTACCTAAAGGATTATGATTTAATAATTACCAACGAACATGTGGTCCGAAACAACAAAGATGTGGTTGTTGAAGGCAAAGGCGTTCAACGTGTGTTGAGTTCCGTCCGATATTTAGATCCAAAATTTGATTTAGCCTTTGTACAAGGTCCAAAACCGAATCCATGGATGAGTGTTAAATTACACGATCAAGAGGATTTTAGAGAAGGAGATCCTGTGATTGCTGTTGGACATCCATTTGGCTTAAAATATACCGCTACCCAGGGTATTATTTCAAATTCCAGCCACCAGCAAGATGATTTATATTATATCCAGCACGATGCTGCATTAAATCCAGGTAACAGTGGGGGACCTTTGGTTAATGATGCCGGTGAAATATTGGGAGTTAATACCTTTATTATTCAAAATGGCCAGAGCATCGGATTCTCATTGCCTGCCAGATATCTTAAACAAGCCCTGGATGAATTTAAAGCAGGTGGAGATAAATCCGGAGTCCGGTGTATTTCATGTGCCAACATTGTATTTGAACCCAATCCTGAAAAAAAATATTGCCCTTTTTGTGGTTCGAAAATTCAGATGATCTCACAAATTGAAGATTATCAACCAAAAGGGATAAAATTAGAGATAGAAGATGCATTGAAAGCACTTAACTACGATGTAAACTTAACTCGAAGAGGCCCCTATAATTGGGAAATCAACCACGGTTCTGCAAAAATTTTGCTCTCGTATCATGAAGATACCGGAATGATTGCAGGAGATGCTTATATTTGTTCGCTGCCTAAGGAAAATATTAAGGAAATTTACGTGTACCTCTTGCAGCAGAATAGTCAGTTAGAGGGTCTATGTTTTAGTATTCAGAATCAGGACATCATACTTTCATTGCAAATTTTTGATCACTCGTTCAAACCTGAATTAGGGAGTCAGATTTTTCAGTATTTATTTGAAAAAGCCAATGCTTATGATGATTTACTGATAAAGAATTTTGGGGCTATTACTCGTGTGGATTAAGCGATTAAACATTGTTTTTTTTAATATTTGTTAAATTTTAAGCAAATGGGAATATTATTTGAGGGAAAGGTCATAAATTTATGCACTTATAAAGTAGTAGGCATGAAGCGTTTAGCTATTCTTTTCTCAATCGTTTTGAGCTGGGGAATCCAGGCACAAGACATTCATTTTTCTCAGTTTTATATGTCGCCAACCAATTTAAATCCTGCTTTAACGGGGGTTATGAATTGTAAGATGCGCTTTGTTGCAAATTACCGGAACCAGTGGGCTCCAGTAATTGGATTTGCAAATTCCTTCAACACCTATAATATGTCATTCGATCAAAAAATTCCAGTGGGTCGTTATGATTATTTTGGATTTGGAGGCACATTTTGGGGTGATAAAGCGGGTTCATTGGATTTCAGTACCCTTCAATTTAAACTTTCTGGTTCCTATAGTAAGCGGATGTCAGGTTCTAGAACCTCCTCCAATTATTTGGTTTTTGGTGCCGAAGCTGGCCTAAATCAGCGAGGCGTTAAATTCCACAATGCTATTTGGGGTACACAGATAACTTCAAATGGTGTTGATCCAAATGGTCAAAAAGATCCGGCAGTTTTTGATCCGAGCTTTTTATTTGCAGATGTTTCTGTAGGTGCATTGTGGTTTTCCGTATTAGACAAATACAATAACTTTTATATTGGTGGTGCCTATAGCCATTTAAATGAACCATTGCAAAACAACATTACTGATATTCCCAACAACGGATATGTACCGGCTCCTTTATATTCAAAATTAACCATTCACGGAGGTGGTGTTTTCAGATTGAATCGCCGCAATGCGATCGTTCCAGGTCTGGTAGCCTTTTTTCAGGGACCCTCATTTGAATTAAATGGAGGTACCAGTTTCCGCTTTGGATCTGGCAACAGCCGTACCAATGAAGCAACCTTCCAATTAGGGCTTTGGTCACGTCTGGCCAATAAATACAAAACCGACAATTCATCAGGAATTCATATGGATGCACTCATTCTGTCATCCCGCTTTGATTATAGCAAGTATGGTTTCGGACTGAGCTACGATATCAATACGTCCTCGTTGAAGAAAGCCAATGCTGGAAATAATTCGTTCGAATTGTCTTTTATTTACAATATCTGCGGACCAGAACGCCGTGGAATCTATTGTCCGAATTTCTAGAAAAGGATCTAGCCTAACAAATTAAAGCAATTTGCTTTGATCTAATTTCATCTTGTAATAATGAACCATCGCAAGATGGCAGTATTTCATTAACTATAGACTATAGACTATAGACTATAGACTATAGACTATAGACTATAGACTTGCCGTCTTGCAGACTCCACCATTTTTCCGTTCATTTATTTAATTAAATCGTATTTTTGTTACCCACCAAAAACAATGGATATGTTTGGGAGTAAAAACACTTCGAATGAAGCAAATAAATCATCAGTAGGCCCCTTGCCCCAAGGAGCTTTAAACAGTCTGGTCGTAGGGACCCAGGTCGAAGGGACTATTACGGCAGAAAGTGATATTCGAATTGATGGATTTTTGAAGGGAATTTTAGTTTGTAAAGGGAAAGTCATCATTGGACCGAAAGGAAGTATTGAAGGAGAAATTAAAGCTCAGAATGCAACCATTGAAGGTCGGTTTAAGGGAATTGTACAAATTGAAGATTTACTTCAAGTTAAAGAGACCGCTATCGTAGATGGAGAAATTAATACGGATAAATTGGCAGTCAGCCCCGGAGCCAAATTTAATGTGACCAGTAAAATGGGATCTACCTCTTCAAAAATCAATCCGATGCCGCAGGTAAAACCGGATATGATTAAAATGTAAGCCTTCCAACCAAATGGCTAAATATGACCTGAAGAGTAATAAGATCCTTAAATATTCGGGTCTTGCCACACAATTGTTTGTTTCAATGGGACTTGCAGCCTGGTTTGGTAGCTTTCTCGACCGGAAACTGCAATTGGAAAAGCCCATTTTAACAGCTTTGTGTAGTATGTTTATGTTAATCGCTTTTATGGTTTGGTTGAATTATGACCTTAAAAGGATGGACAAATGAGTGTCTTAAAGTTTTATTCATTTTTGGTGCTTACCGCCTTAGCCTGTCTGTTAATTAGTTTGTATGCACCCAAAACGGAGGTTTCGGACTTAGTTACAAATGCCAGCCTGGGAATCATTGGTTTTTTTGTTTTTTTTACCAGCCTGATTTTTCAAATATCAGAACGGGCTGTGCGTTCTACGAATCCTTTTTTATTCACCCGGGTATTTATGGTAAGCATCAGCCTGAAAATAATGTTTCTCTCCATGTTGGTCATTATTTTAGTTAAAGTACTGGGTATCAAACCCCGTGAATTGGTCTTGCCTCTCATTTCCTCATACCTTTTGTTTACCATTTTGGAGACCTGGGTACTAATGAAAATGGCTAAAATGAAATAATTAATCATTATTTTAATATATAAAATAATGAAAACAAATACTTTAACTGTAATTTTCAAATAATTGTTAAAAATTCAATTAAAACAGAACTGCGTTTTATCTTTGCATTCCTTTTTTAAAATAAGTATATGGCAAATCATCAATCTGCTTTAAAGAGAATGCGTCAGAATGTGGTCCGCAGAATCGCAAATCGCTATTTCAAAAAGACCACCCGTACAGCAATTAAAAAATTACGTGAAATTGCAGATAAATCCGCCGCACAAGCCTATATGCCTAAAGTGGTCCGAATGATTGATAAATTAGCCAAAAAGAATACCTGGCATAAAAATAAAGCTGCAAATATTAAAAGCAGTTTGATGCACCATATCGCAGGTATGAAGTAAGGAATTCTTAAAAAAAATAAATACATCCTCAATCGTGTACAGATTAAATTTGTACACGATTTTTTTTTTATCGGGTAGCATAAAAAATATGGCCGTATTTTTAACAAATTAAAGGTTTCCATAGACAAGCTTTTTTATGACAAAAAATCGAATTCTACTTCAAGCAGAGTCTCTTTTTTATTCGAAGGGATATGGCTCTGCGACGATGCGCGAAATCGCTTCAGCTGTTGGAATCGAAGCTGCCAGTTTATACAATCATTTTAAATCAAAAGAAGAAATTTTAGCAGCTGTTTGTTTGGATTTATTGCAGCACATGAATTCGCAAGTAGACGAAATTGTAATGACGCGTCGCACCAGCATGGCACGTTTAGAAACATTTATCCGATTTTATCTAAAATACCAGGTGGATCACTGGGAAGCATTTCAGATCATGCACACAGAATATAAACATCTTTCAGATAAAAATCTGGAATTGTATAAAAAATTGCGCAACCAGTTTGAGTCAAGAATACTCATTATCATTAAAAAAGGAATCGACGAAAATAAATTTATAGAAACTGATCCGGATTTAATCTTACAAATTTTATTGGCAGCACTCCGTTGGAGATATAACTCTCCTAAAAAAGTAGATAAAATTTTGCAAAAAAATTTAAATGAAGTGTACCAAATTATTTTGAAAGGCATTTTAATTCGCTAGCATCCAGAAATAGTTTGGGTAAGCTTTTAGCGGTTGAAAATTCTTTGATGCAAAGACCACAAAGAAAATGTACGCAAAGAAACTCAGAGTTAATCTACTCTTCATCAGCGTTCCTCCTCAGTGTTTTAGCGTGAAAATCCTATAATCAAGAATAAATTTCGAATTTCAATATTCCTTTTCGCTGAAGAAAATGTTTTAAACTTACACCTAAAACACCCATTCCATAAGTAACACTTCGTTTAAAATTTATTGAAGAGGCTTCATCAAAATATTTGGTTGGACAACTAATTTCAGCAATGGCAAATTTTTTATAGATGATTTGTGATAACATTTGATTGTCAAATACAAAATCATTGGAGTTTTTTGCAAAAGAAATTTGTTCTAATACCGTTCTAGAAAAAGCGCGGTAGCCTGTATGGTACTCCGACAATTTATAATCAACCATCCAGTTCTGAATCAAAGTTAAAAACCGATTGAATAAATATTTGTAATAAGGCATTCCCCCTTTTAAAGCTCCTTTACCCAATATTCTGGATCCTAAAACAACCGGATAAAGTCCTTCTCCAATAATATTGACCATACTTGGAATTAATTTAGGAGTGTATTGGTAATCGGGATGCAACATAATGATGATGTCTGCTCCTATTTCAAGTGCCTTCGAATAAAGTGTTTTTTGATTGCCTCCATAACCCAGATTGTTTTCATGACGAATGCAATGTTGGATTCCCAATTCTTTAGCCAATTCAAACGTGCTGTCTTTGCTTGCATCATCACAAAGGATTAATTCATCTACCAAATCCATTGGGATTTCATCCAAAGTTCTTTTTAGAGTAAGTGCCGCATTGTAGGCCGGCAATACCACCACCACTTTTTTTTGTTTATACATGCAATTTCAACTAAACAGCAGATGATTCATTGCTTGAATCGTTCAAAGGTTCATCTGTTTTTATAAATCCCAATGCTTTTAACTGATAATACCATTTTAAACATTTTTGCATGTCTTTAAGATGTACGCGGTAACGATCGTATTCCGGTAAGATCGTTTCAAAATATGTTTTGTAATCTGCACTGGTTGCGGTTTCATCCGGTGGAGTCAATTCGCTTTCTTTTTCTAAAAACCGGGTATATACATCTTTTAAAGGAATGTTATCGGACAGAGTATAAATTCCAATGGATTCAAGAGGTGAAAATTGGAAAGTACGTGAAGAATAAAAATTCGTTTTATGAGTCAGTAAATCTTCCAGGATCAATCCATTCGAACGGGATGCTACGAGTTTGAATAATCCAACTTTACTTCCAACTGCAATAATCTGATCTATTTGTACCATACATTCAATTAATAAGCCTGCAAATATCTAAGTTTTTCTTCTAATCGGGTAACGGCCAGGTATTGATCCTCCAGACGCTTTACAAACGGGATGGGTGTATCCAAGGAAGCACACCGCAGGACAGGGGCATCCAATGCTTCAAAACAATGTTCCTGAATCCAGGCTGCAATTTCAGATCCAATAGAACAAAACAGATTATCCTCTTGTAAAATACACACTTTGCCTGTTTTTAAAACACTTTCCCGTATGGTGTCGTAGTCTAAAGGAACCAAACTTCTCAAATCAATTAAATCGGCATCAAAAGATTCTTTTTGTAACAATTGCTGTGCCCATTGAATGCCCAGTCCATAACTTATTATGGTCATTGAATTTCCTCTGGATACAAGTCGGGCTTTGCCTAATGGAATGTTGTAATAACCATTGGGAACATCCCCTTCAACAGCCCGGTAGAGGGCTTTGTGTTCAAAAAACATAACCGGATTTGGATCTTCAAAAGCACTGAGCAACAAACCTTTGGCATCGTATGGATTGGATGGATAGACAATTTTTAGTCCAGCTGTGTGTGCAAACCAGGCTTCATTGGTTTGTGAATGAAAAGGACCGGCTTGGGTGGCAGCCCCGCAAGGCATCCTGACCACTACATCTGCCTGTTGACCCCATCGGTAATGAATTTTAGCCAGATTGTTTACTACCTGATTGAATCCACTGCTTACAAAGTCTGCAAATTGCATTTCAACCATGGACTTGATGCCTTTAAGACTTAGACCCAACGCAGCACCGAGGATCGCGCTTTCACAAATGGGTGTATTGCGTACACGCTGATTTCCAAATTCTGCCAGGAAACCTTCTGTTATTTTAAAAACGCCTCCATATTCAGCAATGTCTTGGCCCATTAACACCAAATCGGAATGCCTTCGCATGGCTTCTTGCAATCCTTCGCGGATGGCATCAATAAAACGGATGTTTTTTACAGCTGCATCCTTCGATGGTAGTATTTCTTTAAAATCATATGCTTTGTAAACATCTGCCAATTCATCTTCCAGCACAACCGGATCATCCTTCCATTCAAATACTTTTTCGACCTCCTCCTGAATTTGTTTTTTTAACTGAGATCGAATCTGTGCAACTTCATCAACTTGAATAATCTGTTCTTGAACTAACCAGTTTTCATAATTGGTGATTGGATCTTTTTCTGCCCATTCCTCCAATAATTTTTTTGGAACATATTTAACCCCACTGGCCTCTTCATGTCCGCGCATCCGAAACGTCATGCATTCCACCAAAACCGGTCTTGGATGTTCCCGGATACTTTTTGCTAATTTGGTGATGGTAGCATGTACCTCAAGAATATTATTTCCATCGATGGTAATTCCTTCCATTCCATATCCTAATGCGCGATCTGCTAATTGTTTACAGGCGTATTGTTCACGGGTTGGAGTGGATAAACCGTAGCCATTGTTTTCAATGATAAAAATTACAGGCAGTGACCATACCGAAGCAACATTGAGTGCTTCATGAAAATCACCTTCACTGGTTCCGCCTTCTCCTGTAAATGCGACACTCAGCTTTTGCTCTTTCTTTAAAAGGGATGCCAAAGCAGCACCATTGGCTAAAGTGAGTTGTGGACCCAGATGTGAAATCATACCCACAATGCTATAGTCCAAATTTCCAAAATGGAACGAGCGATCGCGACCTTTGGTATAACCCTGAGATTTTCCCTGCCACTGAGCAAATAAACGATCCAATGGCATTTTTCTTGAAGTAAATACGCCAAGATTGCGATGCAATGGGAATATTAATTCATCCTGATTCAGGGCCTCCGTGCAGCCTACTGAAATAGCTTCCTGGCCAATTCCCGAAAACCATTTAGAAATCCTGCCTTGACGCAGAAGAAGTAACATTTTTTCTTCGATGAGTCGTGGGTACAGGAGGGAATTATATAAATGTATTAATTCGGCATTTGTATAAATACCACGTTCGTATTGAATTTTTTGTGGTGTCAACATCGTTTGCAATTGCTAAGGTTAAGTTTGTGAATTAAATACATTATAATTAAAATATCCCTTTAAAAACTTCAATGGATTTTATATCTTTAAAATGTTCTAAATGTAATTTAAAATAGAACAATAATATATCAAGGATGCGTCTTCGTTGTTCTAAAGTTTTGAACGTATCATTGTCTGTCTTTTTTTGGATTAATAAAAAAAGCAACTGGCTATCTTCCGGATTTACAGCATATTTGTTGGATAACTCAAATGGACAAAATGAGCCATTTAATAAATCCAGAGAATTTGCAGTTTCGGAATAATTATCTAATGGACTAAATCCAAGAAAAGAAGATAAATCCAATAAAAATTCGATAGCAAATTGTGGACTCACATGATTCTCACTATCTAAATGCCAATAACAATTTTTAATAAATTGAAATAGCTCCGGATTGGATTGGTGTCCGCTGATTGATTTTCTACAAACTTCCAGGATAAACGTGCCAATGGCTGAGCGTTTTATATCAAATGGGATGCGTTGATAAAGAAGGGCAGGACTTACTTCTTTAATACGATGAATTTCTTTTTGTTCATTGTAATAAACCAAGAGATCTAACACATTCATCAACTGAAATAGAGAAGCCAATCGTTGATTTGATTTTGAAAAAACTCCATTGGCAATAAAACATTGCAATCCTTTTTCAGCGGTATAGATATCCATGATCAGGCTGCTTTCGCGGAAGCGGGTTGTGCGAAAAACGATGCCTTCAGTTTGCAACATGGGTGTAAAATTAGTTTAAGCCGCGAACCATTGTCAAAAGAGCCGCTTAGCCTGCGATACTCAGGATCTTAATCTCTACGCGTTGATTTAATGCCCGACCTTCTTTTGTTGAATTGGATGCAACCGGATTTTTTCCACCATATCCTTTGCAATTAATTCGTTTGGTATCAATGCCTTTTGATACCAGATATTCTTTTACTGCTTCTGCACGTAACAAGGATAAGCGTTCACAATATTTTTCAGCGCATTTATTATTGGTATGGCCCCCAATTTCAATCCGGATTTTTTTATTTTTATTGAGATATTCGTACAATTCATCCAATACAGTATTTGATTCGGATTTAAATCTGGCTGAATCCGTTTCAAAATACAATTTTTCGATTTTCATTACTTGCCCAACACTCAATTTGCTGTTATCCAGGTATTTTAGAATACGTTCTTTTGGTTTTGGGGTCGTCCCGTTTCCATTGGTGGTTTTAGTTTTGGTGTTTTCTTTAGGCTTTGCAACCGTTACTGTATTTTTTGATTTCGTTGCGTCGCGTTCTTTTTTGTATTTATCATATGCAGGATCTGTTGGACAGGGTATAACCGTTAAATGAGACGCATTATCCAATAAAATATTTCCATTGTATGGAAACAAGACAGGTGTTTTGTAAAAGGCTTCCAATTCAAGATACTGCAAATCGTATTTTGCTTCCAGTTCAAATTCAAACTTTTTCCAGTCTGTGTTATCAATTAAAGGAGACTCAGCCAATAGTTGTTTCTGATTGCAAAATGCTTCTCCACCCCAAATTCTTAAAATTACCGGAGTTGTATATTGTTTTAAATTAGTGGGTTCATTTTTATTGGAAGCACTCAGATAAGTACTTGATCTGCACAGCATGATGCTAAACGAATAACAGGTCCCTTTAAGCAGGGGTTTTATCAATCGCTGAGATACGCGTTCGTAAGTATCATTTTCACGAACCACCATCCCGAGATAGGTATTTCCATGAAAAGCTGATTTCGTAACACTGAAGAAAGGTTGATTTTTATCATCCAGAGCAGGTTGCACATCGGGTGGGGTTTCCCCTTTAAACCCACAATCGATCCATCCATTCGGAGGTTCACAACATTTTGGAATTCCCTCAAAAGATCCATTTTGAAGAAAGATGTCATTGGTATTTTGAGCTTGAGTAAATCCAACTTGAGTGCAGCAAAAAATCAATAAATAAATACAAGCTAAAAGCTTGCAAAATTTATAATCTGACAAATTTAGAGTGGTTTCCAAAATTCAATTTAAAATGGCTAGAGTAAAACGATCAATACGCAGAATATTGTATATTAATTTTCAAAAGCATTAATTCCAGTAATATCCATTCCTGTAATTAATAAATGGATGTCATGAGTCCCTTCATACGTTAAAACGGTTTCAAGATTCATCATGTGACGCATTATAGGATATTCATTGGTTATACCCATTCCTCCTAAGATTTGACGAGCTTCCCTTGCAATAACCAAAGCGGTATGCACATTGTTTCTTTTAGCCATAGAAATTTGTGCAGGACTGGCTTTGCCATTATTGGCCAACACACCCAATCTCCAGGCCAGAAGCTGGGCTTTGGTAATTTCGGTAATCATTTCAGCCAATTTTTTCTGAGTCAACTGGAAGGCTGCAAGTGGTTTGCCAAATTGAATCCGTTCTTTGGCATAGCGAAGGGCTGTATCATAACAATCCAAAGCCGCACCCAAAGCGCCCCATGCAATTCCATAACGAGCCTTAGAAAGACAGGACAATGGACCTTTTAGGCCTTTAACCTCAGGAAATACATTTGATTTGGGTACCCGTACATCTTCAAAGACCAACTCTCCGGTTATTGAAGCCCGTAAGGACCATTTACCGTGGATTTCAGGTGCTGAATATCCTTTAGAGTCTTTTTCTACGACCATTCCGAGAATTTCTCCTGCTTCATTTTTAGCCCAAACCACTGCAAGATCCGCAACCGGGGAATTGGTAATCCACATTTTCGAACCATTAAGAATATAGCAGTCACCGTCATCTCTAACGGTACTAATCATTCCGGCAGGGTTGGAGCCAAAATCAGGTTCTGTAAGCCCAAAACAACCAATAAATTCTCCAGAACCTAGCTTGGGAAGGTATTTTTTCCGAAGGGCCTCTGAGCCAAACTTATAAATAGGAAACATGACCAGGGATCCTTGCACGGAAGCCATTGACCGTATACCTGAATCACCGCGTTCAAGTTCCTGCATGATAACCCCATAGGCAATTTCATCCATGCCACCACCGCCGTATTCACGAGGCAGACTGGGCCCAAAAGCTCCAATTTCAGCCAATCCCTTAAATAAATGCTGGGGACATTCTGATTTATTGCTGTATGCTTCAATGATCGGACTTACCTCTTGCTTTACCCATTCCCGGACCGCTTGGCGAGCCAATAAATGTTCTTCACTGAGCAATTCGTCGATCTGGTAATAATCATGACCTTCGTAACGATCCAATCCTTTGGTTTTTGATGTCATGTCTTTTCTTTTCGTCAATTTTGCACAAATTTATATAAGACTCAGCCTGCAGCAATGAAACAGCTTGTTAATATTATAAAAGGATAAATGAAAAAAATTAGCCTGGTTTTAGAAGGAATGCGTTTTTTCGGTCATTATGGATATTATACTGAAGAACGAATGCTTTTGACAGAATTAAAAATGGACCTTAGTCTGGATTTTAAAATTCCTGATAAAGAGCTCTTAAATCTGGAAGACAGCCTCAATTATGAAACAATCTATAAGCTGATTCAATCTGAAATGAAACAACCTGAAGCCTTATTGGAAAATATTGCAAAGCGGGTCATTCAGACGATCAAAGGTTTTGATTCACGTATTGAAAATTGCCAGCTTACAATCTATAAAAAAGTACAATTGGGTGGAGCAATTCAAAACGTCGCATTGAAATTTGGAGATTAAATCTTGAAATTCTGATATATTAAATTCATCTATACATTTTTTTTCATTTTGTATAAAAGTAGTTTTTAGTAAGCTATGAATTGCAATAATAAATATTAATTATCTTTTATTAATTGCAGCTACAGCTATGGATTGGTCTAAATACTTTTGTTTTAGCGAAGATTAGAACCAATCAAAAACCGAAGCATGTTTTCACTATTCAGTCTGAGGAACAATAGTGCGTTTTTACTATTTTTATTAACCAGCGCTCAAATACACGCTGAGGCATATTATTGCTATGTTCCCCCTGTAAATTCAAAAATATCCAGAAACCATGAAGGTGATTCTGTCAAGAATCATTCTTGTGAAATCAAGTACGAGCAAGGGATCTTTCATTTAGATTTAACTGATGGAATTCATTTTAATTCTACAGGTTCATTTATGATCGGAAACGATAGTCCCTGTGAATGCACTCAACGTTGGACCGGAGGATCGCATTGGAATGCAGATGGAACAATTGATGATGGAATTATGGCTCCCAATGCACATGGTATAATTAGTTGTTCAGCAAGTGTAAGTAGCCAAACAAATATTGGTCCTGGTTCTTGTACTTATGATCCTGCTCAATTTACCATCGATTTATCTCAAATTACTTGCTTTAACCCAACAAGCGGAAATGCTGTGGCTGTTTCAACACCTGGATTGGGATGTAAAATTATTTGGTTGAATTTTGATGGACGTGCTCTAGCTGGAAGTTATGATTTTCAAGTTGAAACTTCGGATAATATTGGCTGGGCATTGTATTATGCTCTCAATCCTACACAAAGTGTAAGCGGTCCTGACAGCTTGTCTGGTAATTGTTCCAATCTTAAACTTTATGCTTGCGGAAATCAATTTAACAATTCCTGGTTGACAAAAGCAACTCCGGTATTTAGTAAAACCAGCAATTTATATCTTGCAATCTGGGATCAGAGCAATTGCAATCCAGCAAATTTTTCTGTAAATTTTAAAGCGCGATTGGGCTGTGGTAATGCAGATGCATGCCTGCTTTATGTTGATTCTACAAAAGCAATTTGCAATGCAATAAATACTTATACGGTTACAAGTTATGTGAGCGGCATCAATGGAATGTTTACAGTTACAGACAATACAGGATTAGCAAGTTCGATATCAACAAATCCTAATCCATTAAAATTTACAAACATTGCTGATCCCAATCCGGTTGTCAATGGCGTGGTTAGCCTGGTATATCCTGTAGGTACAAATTACAATTTTACAATTTCTGCTGGTGGAGCATGTACACAAACGGTAAGTGGTGTCAGTCCGGTATTGACCGTGGTGTGTCCACAATCAAGCAATGACATTTATCCGTGCAGGCCGGATGTTCCAACAGCAATTACCAATGAAGCAGGATTTATAGGATTAGGTGGCACGATCAATAGTTATTGCGGCGTTTTAAGTTTTTCCAACACCGATAGCTGGAATGTAGGCGCCGGATGCGCTTATGATACCAGCAGATTAACACGAACCTATAAAATTAAATCCGGCACCGATTCGGTAAATTGTGTTTTGAATTACAAAGTAGTCGATACCACCAGACCGATAATCAATTGTCCTGTTGATTTGACTATCAATTGTGATGCGTCCACCTCGCCAGCTAATACAGGTATTCCTACAGGTTCTGACAACTGCAATCCGATACCTGCAAGTATTTTATTCCATGAATTATATACAGACGGAAATTGCCAGAATAATAAAACGTTGACCAGAACCTGGACTGCAACTGATTTATGCGCAAACACAGCAACTTGTATTCAGACTATCAACATTCAGGATACTACCAGACCGGTTTTAACCTGTCCCATCAATTTAAATGTTAGCTGTGCATTATTAATTCCGCAAGTAAATCTGAACAGCGTAATTCCCTCGGATAATTGTGCCGGAATGTTTACAATTAGTCATGTCAAGGACAGTATTTATAATCAGTCTTGTGCTAATCGATTTACTGTAGCAAGAATTTATCAGGCAAATGATATTTGTGGAAATAGCAATTACTGCATTCAAACAATTAGTGTAAATGACCAAACTGGGCCGGATGTAAATTGTCCATCTACTTCTGTAATAAGTTGTTCTAAGGATGTGCCAAGCATACTCGATAGTAAAAATGGAGTATTGACTAATGATGCCTGTGGTGGATCGGTTACAGTGGAACACATGAATGATGTTTTGACAGGTCAAACTTGTCTCAACCGTTTTAATATTTTCAGAAGTTTTAAAACCACGGATCTTTGTGGCAATACCTCAACTTGTACACAGGCAATTATTGTAGCCGATTATGTTGCACCCATTCTCACATGTCCAACCAATATTACCGTAATGTGCTCAGGAAATGTACCTCCTGCCAATGTGAATGCACCTTTTGCATTTGATTTTTGCACCAACCCGGTACGAGTAAACCACATTTCTGATGTAATTACCAATCAAACAGGTGAAAATAAATATACGACTTTGCGAACGTACCGCGCAACAGATACCTGTGGCAATTTTGTTGAATGCACGCAGCAGATTTTTATCCTGGATGATGTTCCACCTAATATTACTTGTCCCGCCGATTTGACAATTAATTGTGCAGAATTAGTACCTCCACCGGATCCAAATCTGGTTGTGCGTTCAGATAATTGCAGTACGACGGTAACCGTATTGTTTTTAAGTGATGTTGTAAGTAATTTTATAAACGCAAATAATTATATTATTACCCGCACTTATCAGGCAACTGATGGAAGTAACAATTCAATTACTTGTAGCCAACAAATTACAGTCCGTGATTTAATTCCTCCAACTATTACTTGCCCCGGAGATGTAAATTTAAATTGTGCAGGAGATGTCCCAATGGCAGACATTGGAAATGTGATAGCAAAAGATAATTGCGTTGGTCAGGTAGATGTAAATTTTAATGGGGATGTCATTTCAAATCAAATTTGTCCTAATCGATTTACAATTTCCAGAACCTATCGGGTATCTGATTTAAATGGGAATACCCAACTATGTACTCAAACGCTTACGGTCAACGATCTTACGCTACCAAGCATCAATTGCCCGGGAAATGTAACCGTCTTATGTGCAACCGAAGTGCCTCCGGCTAATGCAATGGCAATTACTGCAACAGACGGATGCGGTGGAACAGTAGGAGTCATTCATCATAAAGATTCGATTAGTAATTTTATTTGTACAAACAGGTATCTTGTCAATCGAATTTATAAGGCAACTGATGCTTGCGGCAATGAGGCTTTTTGTACTCAATTAATCACAGTTGAAGACCTAAGTGGTCCTGCGATTACTTGTCCATCTTCACTCACAATTAATTGTGAAGCACCTTCAGATACCAGCCAAACAGGTATTCCTCTGACTTCAGATCATTGCGGTGGACAATTTGTAGTATTGCGTCATGCGGACAACCGGGTAGACGGAACTTGTATATACAATTACCAAATTCAAAGAACCTGGACCGCTACGGATTTATGTAATAATAACAATTCGTGCATTCAAACCATTACGGTTCAAGACACCAGTCGTCCGGTATTTCTTCCTCCTGCTGATGTTACAATTTCATGTACCCAAAATTATAATGACTTAAATATTACAGGAGACGCAAGCATCCTTTCTAATAATTGCGGATGGCCAAAAATAGATTACGATGATCTTATTGATCTAAGCGGATGCAATGGTTCCGGTACTATCATCAGAACCTGGTTGGTGACTGATGACTGCGGAAATACGAATTCTGCCAATCAAACAATAACGGTACGTTGTCCAAAATTTGACCTGGCTTTAAAAAAGACTTTGCCAATGTCAAACGGAACTAAATTTGGCGATACGATCACCTACAAAATCAGTGTGGTTAATCAAGGGTGCGATACAGCATATCAAATTTTAATCACTGATTACATGAGTCCTGGATACAGTTTTTTACCTGCGATAAATCCGGGATGGTTTATTACAGGAAGTTTGATGCAAACTGTTATTCCTGGTCCAATAATTCCGGAAGACAGTGCATTTGTATTAATTAAATTTAAGATAAATCCGCTTGCTGTAACTGGCGCATTGAGCTGGTTAAACATCGCAGAAATTTCAGATGCCAAAGGAGTTCACAGCAGCATGATTCAAGATGTTGACAGTCATTATGATACCATTCCCGGAAATGACAATGGAGGAATTCCATTTTCTCCATTTGATGATTTTCTTGGTGGAAATGGAGTGGATGATGCAGACGCTTCAGATATTGCCCTTCCATTAATCCAAGATGTAGCATTGAGGAAAACGATTACGAGTTCCGGGCCCTTTGTCTATGGCGATTTAATAAATTTTAAAATAGCCGTTTACAATCAGGGAAATATCCCAGTATCGAATGTGGTCGTGCGTGATTATCTTCCAAATGGATTCGAATTTGATCCCATGTTGAACAGTAATTGGACTAAACTGAATGACTCAGTGTTAAGTTCAACGATACAATTTACGATTTTACCAAATGATAGCTTTTGTATTTTCGCAAACTTAAGATATATTAATCCTGCAATTCGCAAATCAGACAGTTGGTTAAATTATGCAGAAGTTTATAGTGCAGAAGGATTTCAAGGAATGAACATTATTGATGCTGATTCAAATCTGGGTTCTAATTCAGCCAAAGAGCGATCTGTATTTCAAAATTCAGTTGACAATAATAATATTTCCGGTCATTTTAAATTGGACAATACTGATGAGGATGATCACGATGTGGAAGGATTTGATGTGGTTGCTCGAATTGGTGATTTTGTTTGGAGAGATTTAAATGATAATGGCCTGCAGGATCCATTTGAATTTGGAATGCCCAATGTAATTGTTTGTTTATATAATGTTGCCGGTAGTTTGATTGCAAAAGATACTACAGACGCAAATGGATTCTATGAATTTACAAATTTGAATCCAGGGCAGTATTTCATTTTTGTGCAATTGGGTACAGCCGCTACAAATTATTATTTTGGAAAAAGAATGATTGGGGGAAATCGTAAAATTGACAGCGATGTGGGGTCAACAGGCGTTAGTCAATCGGTGCTTATTAATTCAGGTACAAATTATGACAGTTTGGATGTTGCCATTGTTCCCTTTTTATCATTAGGCGGATTTATTTGGGAAGACAAAAATGGAAATGGAATCCAAGAACCAGGCGAACCAGGAATTAAAAGTGTTCAGGTTTTGCTTTATGATGCAGTAAGTAAAGCACAATTGAAAACTACACTGACAGATCAAAATGGCCGGTATTTGTTTTCTAAGTTAAAATCCGGTACTTATTATGTGAAGGTAAATCCACCAGCAAACTTTAAATTCACAATTCCAAATGTTGATACTGATTTAAAAGACAGTGATATTGATAACAGCAACGGATTAAACACCAGTGCTAATTTAATTTTAAGTATCAGTTCACTAAACCCCAATTTAGATGGCGGTTTGTATCAATGTGCATCTATTTCCGGAACGGTTTGGAATGACGTAAATTATAATTCAGTTTACAACTCATCAGAGCGAGGAATCAATGGCTTACTGGTGCGTTTGTACAACAATCAAAATCAAAGTTTGTATGCAGCACAATTAACCGGCCCTAAACCAGGAACGCCTTCAGTTGATGGTTATTATTCTTTTGATTGTGTTCCACCAGGTACTTATTATGTAAAGTTTGAAAATCTTTCTGGATTTTCATTTGGTTCTCCATTTTTGACAAATGATCCTTTGTACGATTCAGATGTTACCCATCTGCATGGATTAGGGACTACAAATAATTTGAATCTAATTGGTGGAACCACCATTAAAGGGATTAATGCCGCAGAAAGTAAGATTCCTACCGGAACAACACTGAACGGGAAAGCGGATCCGAATAATTCAAATCATGCATTTGAATTTGCAGACATACCGAATCAGGATGTTGAATTGCAATCGGATATCCAACATAGAAAATATCTGGACATTTACCCAGTGCCTGCGAGTAATGAACTGTTTATAGAATTCAAAGGGCTCGATGCATTTCCTGCTTATTTAAGATTTTATGATTTTCAGGGAAATTTAGTTAAGGAGCTATTGGTAAACAGTTTGGAAGAATGTCAACATTCTTTAAAAGTAGATATTCATTCATTTATTACAGGTCATTATCGCCTTATTTTAAAATCCGGAGATACGGTATTGATGAAGGATTTTGTAGTGATTCGGTAAACAGTTTTGGAAAATGCTAGATTTGGATGGATATTTTTAAGATATTTGCACATTATATATGTAAGCGTCAGTTCAAAATTCAGCTTACTTTTAAATAATTATAAAAACAGCCTATGAAGTCATTTTTTACATTTTTAGCGATGAGTTTATGCGGAATTACATTTTCTCAAATAAGCTATACCTCGGCCAACGCACCCAAACCAGGTCACAAATCTGAATATAAATATCTTGAAACTATTCAGGGAATTGACTTGAATGCATTGACCCAGGCCGGTTCAGATAAAACTTGGAATATTACAGGTCAGGACGTGGACGGAAATAGGGAAGGGTTTATTTCGATAGATGCCTATCCTTTTAAAAATTATTTTCCTACTGCAAATTTGGCTAGTGTTGATTTGGATGAACCAGATACAACATTTTCCATTTATGAAGTAAACACGGATGGAGTTTATTGGTTGGGTTCTTACGATACCAGCACTACCATCGTATGGAAAGACAAATATATTTTTGTTCCCTTTCCTTTAAATTACGGACAAAATTTTCAGAATGGAACAGAAGCGGATGTAACACAAGGAACCACTTCAGGAAAAATTGAAATTCAATCCAATGCAAATGTGGATGGTTGGGGTATGCTGACTACTAATGAGGGTACATATCCGGTACTAAAAGTAAAAACCAAACAAATTACTGAAATTACAGTATCAGGAATTCCATTCGGTAGTTCTACGTTTGAATACCATCATTGGTATGCTTCCGGAATTGTTGGCCCGGTTGCTGAATTTACCATAAGTGAAACAGAATCAATTTTTACCGGAATCGAAAATGATACGACCATTCGTTTTCTTCATAAACAAGAATTGGTTGCAGATGAAAACATAGAAACAGCAATTCCAAAATTAATCTTGACTCCAAATCCAGCAACTGATTATTTTCAAATGGAAATCAAAGGAATTGATTTTGATCAGGCAGCTTATTCATTGATTAATGCAGAAGGCAAAACAGTTGGTTCAGGAAATTTTAATAAGAATCAAAATCAACCAATTGCAATTCAAAACCTACCGGCGGGAAATTATTTTGTACAGCTGATATTAGATAAAAAAACATTGTTATTTGAAATTCTCCATAAAAAGTAATTCATACTCTAGACTTATAAACCACAAAGTTTAATATAAGCTTTGTGGTTTTTTTTATTTTAAACCATTAATAGTAAAATTAATGAAATTCAACACAAAAGTGATTCATTCAGGAGTGCATCCGGATCCTTCAACAGGGGCGATCATGACACCAATTTTTCAAACGTCTACCTACGTTCAGGATGGCCCTGGAAATCATAAAGGATTTGAATATGCACGCACTCAAAATCCTACCCGACAAGTGCTTGAAGAAAATTTAGCAGCGCTCGAAAATGGTTATGGTGGAATTTGTTTTGGCAGTGGATTGGCTGCTATGGATGCGGTAATTAAATTATTGAAAAGTGGAGATGAAGTACTCGCAACAAACGATTTGTATGGAGGCTCGTATCGCTTGCTTGTGCGAATATTTAAACAATTTGGAATTGATAGCAGATTTATACCCATGCAGGATGCTCAGTTTGTTGCATCCCAAATTAAAGACAATACCAAATTGATCTGGATTGAAACACCAACAAATCCAATGTTAAATATTGTTGATATTGCTGCCATATGTCAACTCGCGAAACAACGAAACATCTTAGTTTGTGTTGACAATACCTTCGCTTCACCCTATTTACAAACCCCTTTAGACTTAGGTGCAGATTTAGTATTGCATTCAGCAACAAAATATTTAGGTGGACATTCCGATGTAGTCCATGGTGCAATCATCAGTAAGACCAAAGAATTGTACGAAGCACTTAAATTCATCCAAAATGCCAGTGGGGCCGTTCCAGGTCCGATGGATTGTTTTTTGGTATTGCGAGGCATTAAAACCCTCCATTTAAGAGTTCAACGTTCATGCGACAATGCAAAGCAGATTGCTAATTATTTAGTAAAGCATCCCAAAATCTCTAGAGTCCTTTATCCTGGGTTTGAAGATCATCCGGGACATTTGATAGCCAAAAAACAAATGAATGATTTTGGAGCCATGATTTCATTTGATTTGAAAGATGGTCAATTTGAAACTGCAAAAGGCATCCTTTCAAAAACCAAAATTTTTGCTTGCGCAGAATCCCTTGGAGGGGTGGAATCTTTAATCGGTCATCCCGCCAGCATGACCCATGCTTCAATTCCAAAAGAGGACCGGCTCGCCAATGGGCTCACCGACAGTTTGATACGATTAAGTATAGGCGTGGAAGATGTAAATGATTTGATAGCGGATCTCGATCAAGCCATTTAAGTAAATGTCTGAAATTCCAAATTTTTATTAGGTACAATCTCTGGATTCAATTTTATTATTTGGTTTTTTAGCGAAGTTCCTGACTTCAATTATAATGCAGTTTTGCATTCCATTATTGGCATTTCCATCATAGCTTTGCCGCTGAAAACCAGTCTAATCTATGAAATGGTTCATTGATTTTTTATTTCGATCATCGATCGGCCGCAAAGTGGTCATGAGTCTGAGCGGGATCTTTTTAATGCTTTTCCTGATCGTACACTTATTGGGAAATTTGCAATTGCTCAGAGATGATCAAGGCATGCAATTTAATTTGTACACCTATTTTATGACGCATAATCCGCTGATTAAATTGATTTCGTATTCGTTGTATTTTACCATTATACTTCACAGCATTCAGGGAATCTACCTGGCTTGGGTAAATCGAAAAGCCAAAGGAAGTAAGTATGCGGTTTCAACCAATACGGGTGACAGTTTTTTTGCAAAATATATGATTCATTTGGGACTTTTAATTTTAGTCTTTCTGCTGATTCACATGTATCAGTTTTGGTTGCAAATGAAACTGGGTGCTGTTCCTGTATTAAAATATCCTGGCCACGATCATGATTACCAGGATTTATATACTCCGGTTGTTGAAGTGTATAAAAATATTGGGTATGTAATTTTTTATACAGTTTCAATGATATTCATTGCGATGCATTTAATCCATGGATTTCATTCGGCATTTCAATCATTGGGAATTAACCATAAAAAATACAACGGACTCATTCGGACTCTTGGATGGCTATATGCTATTTTAGTTCCATTGGGATTTGCAATTTTACCGATCTATATTTATTTAACGCAGGCTTAATTGAATATGAAAACCATCCAATCAAAAATACCGGAAGGAACGCTTGATAAGAAATGGACCAGTTATAAATCTAAAGTACCTTTAGTATCACCGGCCAATAAACGTAAAATAGACATCATCGTGGTGGGCACTGGATTGGCAGGAGCTGCAGCAGCAGCCAGTCTGGGTGAATTGGGTTACCAGGTCCATTGTTTTACATTTCATGACAGTCCCAGAAGAGCACACAGCATCGCTGCACAAGGCGGAATCAATGCTGCTAAAAATTATATGAATGATGGAGACAGTGTCTATCGTTTGTTTTATGATACAATCAAGGGTGGGGATTACCGCGCGCGCGAAGCCAATGTGTATCGTTTGGCCGAAGTCAGTGCAGCCATTATAGATCAAGCCGTAGCACAGGGTGTTCCTTTTGCCAGGGAATATGGGGGCTTATTGGAAAACCGCTCATTTGGTGGAGTTCAGGTGAGTCGTACCTTTTATGCAAGAGGACAAACCGGGCAACAATTATTAATTGGCGCTTATCAATCCTTGAGCCGACAAATTTCTTTGGGGAATGTAAAAATGTACAATCGCCATGAAATGTTGGAATTGGTATTAATTGATGGAAAAGCCAGAGGCATCATTGCACGTAATTTATTGAATGGTAAATTAGAACGTTTTGGTGCTCATTGTGTGGTTTTAGGAACGGGCGGTTATGGTAACGTTTTTTACTTATCTACCAACGCCATGGGTTCCAATGCAACTGCAATATGGAAAGCAGTTCGCCAGGGAGCCTATTTAGCGAATCCTTGTTTTACACAAATTCATCCAACGTGTATTCCGGTATCCGGCGATTATCAATCCAAATTGACCTTGATGTCTGAATCGCTTCGAAACGATGGACGCGTTTGGGTACCTGCCAAAAAAGAGGATGCAGAAGCCATTCGAAATGGAAAGAAATCCGCAAATGATATTTTAGAATCGGATCGTGACTATTTTTTAGAACGTCGCTATCCTGCATTTGGAAATTTAGTTCCCAGAGATGTAGCTTCCCGTGCTGCAAAAGTGGAATGTGATAAAGGTTTGGGAGTAAGTCCTACCGGACTTGCTGTTTATCTTGATTTTTCTGCAGCGATCCAGCGGTATGGAAAATCAAAAGCACATGTACTGGGTTTACATAACCCTGATGAAAATACCATAAGAAATTTAGGTGAAAAACAGGTCGAAGAAAAATACGGCAACCTGTTTGAAATGTATGAAAAGATTACCGGCGAAAATCCATATAAAACACCGATGAAAATTTATCCGGCTGTTCATTATACAATGGGTGGATTGTGGGTAGATTATAATTTGGAAACCAATATTCCGGGTTTATTTGCAACCGGAGAAGCCAATTTTTCTGATCATGGTGCCAATCGCCTGGGTGCATCGGCTTTGATGCAGGGACTGGCGGATGGTTATTTCGTGTTGCCTTATACCATTGGTAATTTTTTATCAGAAGATATCCGCACTGCAAAAATTGATACAAAAGATGCTGCATTTATAAATGCAGAAGAAAAAGTTCAGCAACGATTAAATCAACTGATAAGTATAAAAGGAAACACATCTGTAGAAACCTTTCATCGCCGTCTTGGAAAAATTATGTGGGATTATTGCGGCATGGCACGCAACGCAGAAGGATTACAAAAAGCCAGAAAATTGGTTCAGGAATTGCGAACTGATTTTTGGAAAGATGTATTCGTGCCAGGAACAACAAATGAATTTAATCCGGAATTGGAAAAAGCAGGCCGCGTTGCAGATTTTATTGAATTGGGTGAACTGATGATCGTTGATGCTTTGCATCGAAATGAATCTTGCGGTGGACATTTTCGGGAAGAATACCAAACGGGTGAAGGGGAAACCTTACGCGACGATGAAAATTTTGCCTATGTCGCAGCCTGGTTCTGGCCAAATCTCGAAAACGAACCGGAATTAATAAAAGAAAAATTGGAATTTGAAAATGTAAAAATTGCAAGCAGAAGCTATAAGTAATTAGGAATTATGAATTAAAAATTAAGAATTGAAATCTTATAATTCACCAATTCAGTTTTCTATCATTAAATCATCCTCATGAAACTTAATTTAAAAATCTGGCGTCAAAAAAATAGTGAAGCAAAAGGTGCTTTTGAAAATTACGAAGTGCTTGCTAATGAGCACATGTCTTTTTTAGAAATGCTGGATGTATTGAATGAACAATTGATTGATGCAAAAAAAGATCCGGTAGCTTTTGATCATGATTGCAGAGAAGGAATTTGTGGAGCTTGCAGTATGGTGATCAATGGAAGACCGCACGGACCAAATGGAGGGACTACAACCTGTCAATTGCATATGCGCTACTTTAAAAATGGAGACGATATTGTCATTGAACCATTTCGTGCGAGGTCGTTTCCGGTAGTCAAGGATTTGGTGGTTGACCGCTCTGCTTTTGATCGCATCATCCAGGCAGGTGGTTTTATATCGGTAAATACCGGTCAGGCACAGGATGGAAATGCGATTCCGGTTTCCAGAGAACAGTCGTCCAAAGCGTTTGATGCGGCTGCTTGTATTGGTTGTGGCGCCTGTGTTGCAGCCTGTCCGAATGGTTCGGCTATGTTGTTTACAGCTGCTAAAATCTCCCATTTGGGATTGTTACCCCAGGGTAAAATCGAACATCTGAGGCGGACGCAAGATATGGTTAAGCAAATGGATGCTGAAGGTTTTGGCTTTTGCAGCAATATTGGAGCATGTGAAGCTGAATGTCCTAAAGAGATCAGCCTTGAAAATATAGCACGGATGAATCGGGCCTTAATTCAGGCAAGTCTTAGTTCTGAGTAGATTTTTTTTCCGGAATTGCACATTGGGTTTATATTTGCAGTCCGTTTTAATAAGCCTCCTTAGCTCAGTTGGTTAGAGCGTCGGACTGTTAATCCGCAGGTCCTTGGTTCGAGCCCAAGAGGAGGCGCAAAAAAGCCCAAGAGGTAATACCTGTTGGGCTTTCATTTTTGTTTAAAATCTTGATTATGAGCATTCTCACGATTGGAAGTATGGCATTCGACAGCATCGAAACCCCTTTTGGTAATGCCCCTAAAGTCATTGGCGGAGCTTGTACTTATATCAGTTGGGCTGCTTCATACTGGTATCATGACATTAAATTGTGTTCAATTATAGGGGATGATTTTCCGGAGGAAGAAATTCAGGCACTTCAAAAAAGAGGGGTCAATATGGATGGATTGGTGCGGGTGCCTGGCAAAAAGTCTTTTTTTTGGGCTGGAAAATACCATCAGGATATGAACAGCCGGGATACCTTAACCACAGATCTCAATGTATTAGCAGATTTTGATCCGAAACTTCCGGAATCTTATAAATCCAGTGATTACATTATGCTTGGAAATCTGACCCCAGACATCCAAATGGCAGTATTGGATCAATTGACTAAAAAACCGAAACTCATCGTCCTGGATACAATGAATTTTTGGATGAATAATTCCCTGGAAACCCTTTTAAAAGTAATCGCACGGGTCGATGTCCTGACCATTAATGATGAGGAAGCCCGCCAATTGTCCGGTGAACATAGCCTGGTAAGAGCTGCAGCCAAAATTCATCAAATGGGTCCGGCATACCTTGTAATTAAAAAAGGGGAACACGGCGCTTTGTTATTTCACAACGGACAAATATTTTTTGCACCTGGTTTACCGGTCGCTGACGTGATCGATCCCACAGGAGCAGGCGACAGTTTTGCAGGCGGTATGATCGGGTATTTGGCACGGACCGATAATACCAGTTTTGTCAATATGAAAACCGCCATCATCTACGGGTCGACCATGGCTTCGTTTTGTGTGGAAGACTTTAGTCTGAATAACCTCCGTAATTTAAAACAAGAGCAAATTCACGAGAGAATTCGGCAATTTGAGCAACTCTCTACCTTTGATGTTCGTGAACTTACCCTTGCTACTAATTAAAATGACTCTTTGTTAGAAAAATCAGACGGTTCTAGGATAAAAACATTTTCTACCGCTGTTTCAAAAATTGCTGCCAGCTTTAATGCCAATATGGTGGATGGAACATATTTTGAGGATTCTATTGCATAAATCGTTTGTCTGCTGACAGACACCGCTTTGGCCAATTCATCCTGAGTCATATTTTTTATGGCCCGAAATACTTTCAGTTGATTTTTCATTCGGCACTTGAATTTGAGCGATGAATCAAATAACTAAATCGCAGTACATAAATCGTCGGAATAGAGATCATATTAAAAATCATGCAAATAAAAAATCCGGTTCCATAAAAAAACAACAAAGTGAATCCTAATAAAAAACAACTCATCAGAGTAGACCACATTAAGGCATTGTAACGCATTTGAATGGTAAACTCATCTTCGATTTGCAATTTGGAAAAACCGGTAAACAACAAGCCTAAAACATAGCATATCCCTATTAATTCCATGGTGAGATTATCTTCAATCAAACTGAAATACGAGCTATGGCCCATAAATTGATCCTGATACACAGCAAACATGGGTAATTTTAAAAAATCAACTTCAAAATCCGTGAAAATGCAATACAATCCGGCTAAAAAGGAAGGAATTAAGAGGTACCAACCCAGTTTACGGGTCCAGGGAGGGAAAAACAACAAGATTTTCATAATTGTAAATTAAACTTTACATTATATAAAGCATACTTTACAATTTTGTTGTTTTAATATTGTTTATTTGTAAAATATTAACAAATTATGCTTCCTGATTAGCCAACTGTCCGCAAGCCGCATCGATGTCTTTTCCCCGGCTTCTTCTAACGGTAATCATGATGCCGTGTTTACGTACTTCCTGTGCAAATCGATTGATTTGGTCTTCTGAAGATTTAATAAAATCCATTCCCGGCACGGTATTGTATTCAATGATATTGACTCTTACAGGAAATTGACTGCACAATCGTATCAGGTTTTTAGCATCCGAAATCTGATCATTAAAATTTTCAAAAGCAATGTATTCGTAACTGATTCGGTTACCGGTTTTTTTATAAAAGTATTTCAAGGATTCAATCAGACTGGCCAGATTATTTGTTTCATTGATGGCCATCATTTTATTTCGTTTCACATCATCTCCTGCATGTAAAGAAAGTGCTAGATTAACTTTCAAGCCATCGTCAGCCAGTTTTTTAATCATCTTAGAAATACCTGCTGTAGATAAGGTAATCCGTTTGGCAGACAACATTGGCCCATTCGAAGAAGTCAGTCTTTCAATACTCTGTATTACATTTTTATAATTGAGCAGCGGCTCACCCATACCCATGTAGACTATATTACTAAGGGGTTTCCCATAAATTTCCAAACATTTTTTATTGACTAAAACATATTGGTCAAAAATTTCTGAAGCGCTTAATTGTCGCAGCAAACCCATTTGACCCGTTGCACAAAACGCACAGGATAAACTACATCCCGCTTGTGATGAAACACAGACTGTAAATCGGTTTTCTTCTGGAACGGGGATTAAAACCGATTCAATAAATGGTCCGTCAAATAATTTAAAACGAAATTTGATGGTTCCATCCAAACTAGTTTGAATTTTACTTTCGGTAAGTGAAGGAATAAAATAATGCTCGTTGAGATAGCTTCTTTGGACTTTGGATAAATTGCTCATAGCTTCAATGTCCCGGATCGCATGTTTCCAAAGCCATTCATCCAATTGTTTTAATCGGTATTTTTCCCAACCCTGCTGAAGTAAATTTTCAAATAATTTTTCTTTAGGGCCATTTAATAAATCAATTTTATCAAGCATCGTCCACAAAAATAACACAGAGAATCTGGCAATTTTGAAAACAATATGCTAATTCAGATCGTATATACTAAGTTATCAGTAGCATATGAAAATTAAAATTGAATACCTCCTTTTCCTTGCTTTGTTTATAATTGGTTGTGGCAGTCTCCGGCCCAAGCAAGCATTTGAGCAAATACCCATTCCACCGGCTCCGGATTATTCCAAACCGGAAAACTGGGCGGCATTGCCTCAAAAAGTCGATCCGGCTGATTCAACACCTGAAGGTTTGAGGGACGACCAACTCTTCAGTCAGGCCGATGTGTTCTTTTTGCATCCTACCAGTTACCTGGACGGTAAAAAGCACAATACCTGGAATGCTGCTTTGAACGACGAAAAAATTAATAATAAAACCGATTTGGGAAGTATTTTATATCAGGCCAGTTTGTTTAACAATGTTGGAAAAATATATGCCCCTCGATACCGTCAGGCACATTTATATGCTTTTTTTTCCAAAGACACAAGCTCTTCAAAAAAAGCATTGGATTTAGCTTATAACGATATAAAACAAGCGTTTGAATATTATCTGGAACATTACAATAACGGAAGGCCGATCATACTTGCTGGACACAGCCAGGGAGCCAGACATCTGATTCATTTGATGAAAGATTATTTTGACAATAATATTCTCAGAAGAAAATTAGTTGTTTGTTATGCACTAGGATTTCCAATTCCGACCGACTTGTATAAATTTTTAAAGCCCTGCGAAGACTCGAATGAAACAGGATGTATTTGCAGTTGGAGATCGTATAAAATTGGACACGAACCCAAATTTCTTGAAACTGAAAAAGAATCCATCGTCATAACCAATCCACTGGATTGGACTACACAAAGAGGCGTTTACTCTGATAAATCAAAAAACAAAGGCTCCGTCATTGACAATATTCAAGCAGCACCAGTCCCAGGATTGTCTGGAGCAGAAATTTACAAAACGATATTATGGGTTGATAAACCAAAATTTAAAGGAAGTTTTTTGTATCCGTTTTCAAATTTTCACAGAGGAGATTTCAATATTTTTTACATGAATGTTCGTGAGAATGTACAACAACGATTAAATGCTTTTTGGAAACAATAAATTTAGCTTGTTTTCCTGTTGTTCTGTTAATTAGATCTACTATTAAATACTATTGAAATTTCGAATTTAATACCAAATTAAAGACGAATTAAGAGGAAACGCCACGAATGCACGAATTAAGGACGAATTAAGAGGAAACGCCACGAATGCACGAATTAAGGACGGATTAAGAGGAAACGCCACGAATGCACGAATTAAGGACGAATTAAGAGGAAACGCCACGAATGCACGAATTAAGGACGAATTAATAAATTTTATACTTAGCATCTCGCTTCTTCAATTCGTATTCCATTCGTGCATTCGTGGCATATCTTCCTTCCTCAATTCGTTCTCCATTCGTGCATTCGTGGCGATAAAAAATTGACATGACACCTTAATGCACCATTTTCGGTTCGTCTGGACATCTAAATTAAACTTATAGCATTTCATCAGGATGGTATTCCATCCTAAAAGCATGGTAACAAGCTAACATTAAAACTTTATGAAATTGCAACATTGCAGAATTGCAACATCGCAGAATTGTAGCATTATTTACTCGTATCTAAGCGCTTCTACCGGATCCAATCCGGCTGCTTTTAATGCAGGATAAATTCCGGATAAGATGCCAACAATCATACAAACTACTAAACCTAAAATAATCCAGGCCCAGGGGATTAAAAAGTCGCCCCCAATTATGATGGATACAATATTGCCTACCGGAATTCCAAGTAAGATTCCCAGAATACCACCCAATTGGCAAATAATGATGGCTTCGGTTAAAAACTGATAAATAATATTTTGACGGGTTGCACCCAGTGCTTTTGCAATACCAATTTCACGGGTGCGCTCTGTTACGGAAACCAACATAATGTTCATAAGTCCTATAGCAGCACCTAGTAAGGTCATCAATCCAATGGCAATGGCAGCACCGCGAAGTTTGACCGTATTGTCTTTTAAAAACTCAACGATGCCATCGCTTTTGATGATTTCAAAATTATTGTCCTGGTATGCTTTTAATTCTCGAATGACACGCAGAATTCCAATGGCCTGCGAAATGATATTATCCATATCCAACTGATTGGAAACAGCCACATCCATGTTGTAATTTGAAAAGGCATTGGCATAATTCATTTTTGCACGGAGCAATGGAATAAAAATTCTCCGGTCTGCACCTTCATTCATACTGGCACCTTTTGATTTTAGTACACCTACGATTTGAAAATGTTGTCCGTTGATCAAAATGGTTTTATTAATCGCCTTTTCTGGGACTTCTTCAAACAGGCGTTTAACCAGTTCTGCTCCTATAATTGCTTTGGGATTTCCATCTTCCAATTCATGACTGGAAAAATTTCTGCCGCTTTCAATTTCATATCCATTGACCTTAAAGAAATTTTCATCTATCCCTTTAATTCGCGTTGTTGGATTTGTTTTTTTATCGAGATATTGTGCAACAGCGTTCGAACTTCCATTAAATGAAATGGTCACCGTCGCGCGATCTGAAAACCGATCTTTAAAATCGGTGACTTGCTGATATGTAAATGGTGGAGATTCTTTGTAATTATTGTTTCGACCATGCCTGCGAAACTCAGTGGATTTTCTTGAAATATTAAAACTATTGGCACCCAGTGACGAAAAATTACTGCTCATGCTGTATATCATACTGTCGATGGAAGTAAGTATACCCACCAGAGCCATGATACCAAGTGCAATAATCACCAGGGTCAAAATAGAACGCAATAAATTGGCGCGAACATTGGACCAGGCTAGTAAAAAAATTTCGAAGTAATTCATCCGCTAATCAAAGATACAAGACATGGCCTGGACTTACCAGGATTTCGATCACCGATACATAGCGCTCGACCAAATCGCTTTATTGTCCGAGAATTGCATTTTTAGTTAAAACAGCTAATTCTTCGTGAATTTTGCCATTGCTGGCTAAAATATGGTGTGATTTTAAAATGCCTTCCGGATGGTCTTCAAAATTAGTAACCTTACCACCAGCTTCCCGAATTAATAAGATACCGGCAGCCATATCCCAGGAATTTAACCGGGTTTCGTAATACCCATCAAACCGGCCACAAGCTGTGTAAGCCAGATCAATGGCAGCAGATCCCAAACGCCGCACGCCTCTTGATTTATTTAATATGGTAATGAGAATTTGAGCGAGATTGTCCATCCATTTTCGTTGGTATGGAAAACCGGTGGCAATGACCGCTTCTTCTAATTGCTTAACATCACTTACTTGAATTTTTTTTCCATTGCAATACGCTCCGCCATTCAACCAACTGTAGAAACATGCATCTTGCATAATATCATGGACAATGCCAATTAGAATTTCGTCTCCTTTGACTAAAGCGAGGCTGATCGAAAAAATTGGAATTCCTTTTAAAAAATTGGTAGTCCCATCCAATGGATCAATGATCCATTTTAATTCTCCGGGTGGCAAGGAATCTGTTGTGTTTTCTTCCGTGATGTAATCAGCTTCTGGAAGCAGCAATCGAAGTTGTGTAACCAGCTTTTTTTCTGTTTCAATATCGACGTAGGATACTAAACTGTGTTTTTCTTTTTCATGGATTTGGTCATCTTGTACCTGGCCTAATTCCGCTTTAATAAATAAAGCAGCATCTTTGACGATACCCACAGCTTTACAACAAATTTCTTCAATACGTTTGGAATCCATCCTGTAAAAGTAATTAAGTTTGAGAACTGAAATTAATGAGATCTAAAAAGAATCCAAAATTCTTTATTCCCAACAGATGGATATCAATTTTCGGTCCCGGCTAGAAATTTAAATTCAATCGAACCTTTACAAAGGATGTACTCAACAGCATCAGTTTCTGAAAATTCGGAATTCGAAATCTTTTATTAAGTAATTGTTCCGGTTTTGCGTGTTGAATTTTTAAAAACAATCGCCAATAATAAGTGTAGGCTAAATACACACCAAGCCTGACCGGAGTAGGTAAAAGACGAATGCCTTTTAAACCTTCTTTAAATTCATCTTCAATTTCTTGTTCAATCGCCCGTTTGTCAGAATCACTAAAATTTGGTAATTTTAAATCCGGGAAATAAACGCGTCCCCGCTCTTCAAAATCCGATTTGATATCTCTTAAGAAATTTATTTTTTGAAATGCAGAACCTAAGCTGCTTGCATAGGTTTTAAGTTTTTCATAGTGTTCCGTGTTGCCATTTACAAATATGCATAAACACATCAATCCAACCACTTCCGCTGATCCATAGACATAGGTTTTTAATTCCGCTCTGGAAAAAGTTTTTTTATGCAAATCCATTTCCATGCTGTCTAAAAAAGCATCGATTAAATGCATTGGAATTTGGTACTTATTTACAATTTCCTGAAAGCTTTGTAAAATTGGATTTAAACTAATTTGATGTTGAATGGCATTTTTAGTTTCTTCCCGAAATTGTTTCAATAAAAAATCCTGATCCGTTTTAAAAAAGGTATCAACAATTTCGTCAGCCAATCTTACAAATCCATAAATAGCACATATCGGACTTCGATAGGGCTTAGCAAACATCCGGATGCCCAAAGAAAAGGAACTGCTGTATCGATGTGTTATCTCTTTACTGCAGTGACGACTAAAATCCTGATACATTTGAATTGAACTCATAATTTAAGATCTTTTAGTAATTGTAAGGCACTTATCTGACCTGAAATTAAACAGGGAGGTAAACCAGGACCCGGATGACTCAGTTGTCCGGCATAATAGAGTCCTTTAACTTTTTTCGAACGAATGCGTGGTTTTAAAACAGCGGTTTGCAACAGGGTATTGGATAATCCGTAAGCATTTCCTTTGAAACTATTGTAAGCATTATAAAAATCGGATACGGACATTCGTTCATTTACAACTATATGATCCCTGATAGATTGTCCGGTGTGTTTTTCGAGATGATCGATTGCAAATGAAAACAAGGCATCTTGTTCGGTTTTGGAATCCTGAAGCCCGGCTGCTAATGGAATTAAAATGAATAGATTTTCCATCCCGGTGGGAGCGACGCCATCATCTGTTTTACTTGGAACACAAACATAAAACAAGGGATCCTCCGGCCAGGCTGGATGATCGTAAATGTTTGCTGCGTGTTGATTAAAATCTGATTTAAAAAATAAATTATGATGTAAGAGTTGATCCAGTTTTTTTGATACACCCAAATAAAATATTAAAGCGGAAGGAGACATTTTTCTGGTTTCCCAATAGGCATCGGTATATTGGCGGTAGGCCGGATCAATCAATGCAGATTCAGTATGATGATAATCTGCAGCAGATAAAATGGCATCACAGGATATTGATTGATTTTGAATTTGAAAACCAACCGTTCTTCCTCCTTCGATATTTATTTTTTCGATGGGAGTATTAAAGTGAAACTGTACCCCTTTCTCCAAAGCTAATTGATACAAAGCTTCAAATAATTTATGCATACCCCCCATAGGATACCAGGTTCCTAATACCAAATCTGCATAATTCATTAAACTGTACAAAGCTGGTGTATCAGAAGGCTTAGCGCCTAAAAACAACACAGGAAAACACAAAAGCTGCCGTAATCGGTAATCCTTGATATTTTTAAAAATACTTTTTTCAAATGATTTAAATAATTCAATTTGAAATGCTGCTTTCAACAAGCGCAATTCAAAAAATTCGTGCCAGTGTAAGGATGGTTTTCTTACAAAATCCTTCATACCGGTTTCATATTTAATTCGGGCCTGTTCTAAGAATTTTCGTAAGAAAATGGAGCTTCCGGGTTCAATGGATTCAAACAAGGCATAGGTTTCTTCTACCTGTGCAGGAACAACGACTGTTTCGTTTTTAAATAAGATTTGATACGAAGGATCCAGGCGAACCAACTGAAAGTAATCGGCACAGCTTTTCCCAAACTCATTAAAAAAATCTTCAAACACATCGGGCATCCAATACCAGCTGGGTCCCATATCAAAAAAGAAACCCTCTTTCTGAAATGCCTGACCTCTTCCTCCAAAAGAAGCATTCTTTTCATAAACGCTTACCTGCATGCCCTTAGCGGCCAATTGAATAGCAGCTGCCATTCCGGATATACCGGCACCAATTACGGCAATTTTCTTCGTTTCAGGCATAACTATTGGTAAACCATAACTTTTGGCATTTTGTTTAAAGTTCTAATAAATAATGTTAAACAAAAAAGCCTCTGGGTTTAATCAGAGGCTTTTTATTAATATTTCGAATGAATCCTATTCTGCTTTTCCAGCTTTCAGTTGGTCCTGGAGGACTTTCAATTCATCCATTTTTCCATCTGCTGCCAGTCCGGCTTGTTGCGGCCAGCTGGTTGGATCGTGCATTTTGTAACGCGCACCTGCTTTTTCAAGGATCTCCTTAATCCGATCAACCGGAGCATCTGCCAATTCTCTGAAATTACTGATGCCATCTGCTATCAATAATTCAGCAATTTTTGGTCCAATGCCTTCAATGATCTTTAAATCATCTCCTTTAGAAGCTTTTGCAGGTTTCTTGATCTCTTCAGAAACTTCTGCAGCAGGAGCTTCTGTTTCAGCAACAGGAGCTGGTGTTTCGACCACTGCTTCCGCAGCAGTTTCAGCAACAGGCTCAGTTACAGGCTCAGCTTTTTGCTCAACATTATTTGCCAGCGGACTTGCTGCAGCTAATTTAGCTTTTGCATTTTCCTGAAACTGTTCTTTCAATGCACTAAAGCCTTCAATTTCACCAAGAGTAGTAGCTTCAATTTTTGATTGTTGCTTTTCAACCGCCTTTTTAACTTTTACGGTTTCTACGTCTTTCTCTTTCTTCACATTGTCATCGGCTTCTTTCTTAACATCTTCAAGATATTTAGCATGTGAAACCATGATTTTCTTATCGTCGCGGTTAAATTCAATCACTTTTACAGTAAGAATTTCTTCTACGTTTGCCTGTTGATTGTTTTCTTTCTTCATGTGTTTGGCTGGAGCATAAGCTTCCAAACCATAGGGTAATTGAACGGTATATCCCCGATCGTCTTTTTTAAGTACGGTAGCTTCGTGGTATGATCCAACTGGAAATACATTTTCAAACGTATCCCATGGATTTTCTTCCAATTGCTTATGGCCCAAAGACAATTTGCGATTTTCAGCATCAATTTCCATGATCATGACATCCAGATTATTTCCAACCCGGGTGTATTCTGATGGATGGTTAAAACGTTTCGTCCAGGATAAATCTGAAATATGGACCATTCCACCAATTCCTTCCGACATTTCCACGAAAACGCCATAAGGTGTCAGGTTTTTAACAACACCTGAGTGACGTGAGCCTGCTGGAAATCTTTGTTGGATAGTAGCCCATGGATCTTCAGTCAATTGTTTTAAACTCAGCGACATTTTGCGCTCTTCGCGATCTAAGGTCACAACTTTAGCTTCAAACTCCTGGCCTAAAAAGAAGAAATCTTTAGCATGAACCGGTTGGCTGTTCCAGTTTACTTCAGAAACGTGGATTAAGCCTTCAACACCTGGTTGAATTTCAAGGAATGCGCCGTAATCTTCGATATTCACGATTTTACCTTTTACAGTAGAACCTTCAACGATATCTGCAGGCATCACTTCCCATGGGTGCGGTTGCAATTGTTTCAGACCCAGAGAGATTCGTTTTTTATTCTCATCGAAGTCCAATACCACCACGTTGATTTTCTGATTTTTTTCCAGAACTTCATTTGGATGGTTGATACGACCCCAGGAAATATCGGTAATGTATAATAAGCCATCGACACCACCCAAATCCAGGAATGCTCCAAAATCGGTGATGTTTTTAACGGTTCCTTCCAATACCTGGCCTTTTTCAAGACCGGAGATGATTTGCTCGCGTTGTTCCTGAAGATCCCCTTCAATAAGGGCTTTGTGAGAAACCACGGCATTTTTAATGGTTTCATTGATTTTAACCACTTTAAACTCCATGACTTTACCGACATACGCATCGTAGTCTGTAATGGGTTTAATGTCAATTTGCGATCCGGGAAGGAAGGTTTCGAGGCCATTGCAATCAACAATCAAACCGCCTTTGGTTTTACTGATTACAGAACCTTTGATGATGGTTCCGTTTTTGTAAGAGTCCACCAGATTTTCCCAGGCGCGAAGCAATTTTGCTTTTTTACGACTGAGGACCAGGTGTCCTTTTTCGTCTTCTGTTTTTTCTACATAAATTTCAATATGATCCCCTGTTTTTGGATCCAGATCACGGAATTCGGTTTTCGCAACCAGTCCGTCTGATTTATAGTCAATATCAAGAATTACGCTGTTTCCAGTGGTTCCCGCAACACGGGCTTGGAGTACCTGTCCGTCGATAATGGTTCGGAAGGTTTTATCGTAGTCTTTAATGTATTTTTCCTGATCTTCCGGAGAGTAGTTCAGGGTATTTTTGTTACTGATAGACCAGTCGAACTCGTCGTGCGCACCGGAAAAATCATCGGTTTCAACGAGGGTTTCCAGATCAATAACTTCCTCTAACAAATTGACTACTGCTTCTTCTTTTTTAGGGGCTTGAAGGAGCTCGTCGTCCTTGATTTCGGGGTCATTGTCAGGAATTAAATTTGTTTCGTCCAACATTTTGGAATTTTTAAAAGGTTAAGAAATAATTTTTTAGCGGGGCGAAATTAATACTTTTTTGAGGAATGGCTCTATTGTTTTTTTGAAAATCAGCATGATTTAGCTGATAATTTATACTCAATTACATGATTTCAACCGGGTAAGCTAATTTTCATCAGTTTCTATTACTTTCACAAAAAATATTAATAGCATGTCCGATCTAAGGCCCTGGCTTAAAAATTATCCCGCAGGTATTCCGGCCAATGTGAAAACGGATTTATACCCCTCCTTACGTGAATTTGCCGCTGAATGCCTGAGCAAATTTGCCCCTTTAAAGGCTTTTACCATTATGGGGCAGTCTATGACCTATAAGGAACTGGATGATAAATCCAATGCGTTTGCGGCGTATTTGCATTATCGCGGACTGAAACCTGGCGACCGGATCGCATTGATGATGCCTAATTTATTTCAATACCCGATTGCCATTTTAGGGGCCATTCGAGCCGGTTTGGTCATCGTAAATACCAATCCCTTGTACACGCCCCGGGAAATGGAATTCGTATTTGTCAATTCGAAAGTAAAAGCCATTGTCATTGTTGAAAATTTTGCTTCCAATTTGGAAAAGATCTTGGCCAAAACCCAAATCGAGATCATTATCACCACGACCATCGGCGAATTGATGAAAGGACTTAAAGGGAGCATTATAGATTTTACGGTTAAATACATCAAGCGAATGGTCCCGCGTTTTAAATTGAATAATACGGTGAATTTTAGCACTGCGCTTCGACAGGGGGCCCGGCAAACCATTAAAGCATTTAGTGTAAAACCGGATGACATCGCCATTTTACAATATACAGGAGGAACTACCGGAGTAAGTAAAGGGGCTATGTTGACTCATCACAATTTATTGTCCAATATCGAGCAAATCCGGGCAGTGATATGCTATTACTTGAAAGAAGGAAAGGAAACCACCTTATCCCCACTCCCCATGTACCATATTTTTGCCTTTGCGGTCAATTTGATGGCCATGATGACCATTGGGGCTAATACCGTTTTGATCCTCAATGCCCGGGATCTCGGTTCAATCATCAAGGCGTTTAGACAACACCCAATCAGCTTAATGACCGGGGTCAATACGCTGTACAATGCTTTAATGAATCATCCGGATTTCAGCAAAATCAATTTTAGTTCGCTGAAAGTGACGGTAGCCGGTGGCATGGCACTTCAATCTTCGGTAGCTGAACGCTGGAAATCCCTAACCGGATGTGGTCTGAGTGAAGGCTACGGAATGACCGAGGCTTCCCCGGTAGTTAGCCTGAATCCAATTGATGGCAATGGCAAACCGGGTTCTATTGGATTGCCTGTTCCTTCCACAGATGTCAGGATTGTTGATGAATCCGGTCGTGTTTGCGGTTTTGGAGAAATTGGTGAAATCCAGGTCCGTGGTCCCCAGGTGATGTTGGGCTACCTGGATCGTCCGGATGAAACTGCAAAAACCATTGTGGATGGTTGGTTGTGTACCGGTGACATTGGATCCATGGATTCAGACGGTTATTTCAGGATTGTAGATCGTAAAAAAGACATGATCATTGTTTCAGGATTCAATGTATTTCCGGCTGAAATTGAAGAAGTCTTATCCCGGCATCCAAAAATTCTGGAAGTAGCGGCCATTGGAATACCGGATGATAAATCAGGAGAAGTGGTAAAAGTCTTTATCGTAAAACGTGACAAAAGCCTCGACGAAGAAGAAGTTGAACAGTATTGCCGTGAAAATTTTACAAATTATAAACTTCCAAAAGCCATTGAATTTCGAGATACATTGCCAAAGACCAATATTGGGAAGGTGTTGAGAAGGGAGCTGAGGTCCTAAATGGATTCCGGAGAATCAATCCTGAATTGAACAATTGCAATAAAAATAGTCCGCGGTTAATTAAATTTATTGCTGTTTTTTTAGAACAGGGTATTTTATTTAAATTTCAACCAAGGTTATTTTGATAAAAAAATTAATCCATACTTTTAAAAATTAGTAAAACATTTTACCGTAATTTGCGTAGAACTCAATTAAATTCATTCACAATAAAAAACCAAAATTATGAGACAATTTTCTAATAAGATATGCTTGCTTGCAGTGGCGGCTGTATTCACAATAAGTTCTTGTAAAGAGGATGATCCAATCCATGTGAATCCGGGTATTAATTTTACAAGCGGAACCGGATTGATCAGTGGGGATGTTTCAGTTCCAATCTACACACCGATAAAAATGAGCCTTTCGGCAGAGAAAGGAAGTCAGCAATTAAAATACATTCAGGTAAAGGTTGACGGCATTCAACTGGCTCCATTGGCATTTAAAGTAAATGGTGTGGATGCACCTGCAAATCCTGCTTTATTGATAGGTGCCGACAAAGATGGAATTAGCAATACCTATGAGTTTAATACATCCACAGAACCGGATACCGTTACCTATGAATTTACCATTGCAGATGATAAAGACAGTTTAACTGTTAAATCCATTTCAGTCATATTTACTGCCATTCCGGCTTCAGTAAAAGCCAGCGGATTAATTGTATATAATTTTTCCGGACCAAGACAAGGAGGTTTGGATTTGTTTAATGCCAAAGTGGTTTCAGGAAACGATCCCAATGCCCATGTCAGAGATTATGGAGTGGTTGATCCGCAATCTAATTTTTTATGGGTTAAAAAATTCACGCCTCGAAATGGATCGATTGTTAAAAATCCAGCTGCCGGATTGAGCTTTGCAGAAATTACCTATCAAGAGGATATTATTTACTTATTTGATAATGGATCAAATGATGTGGGATCCATTGATACCAAAGTCCTGGCCAAAGGAGATTTTTTTGTTGTTAAAAATGGTACAGCATATTTTGCTGTCTCAATCGACAATTTAACGTTTACTGCAAACGATAATTTGGACAATTACGAAGTTTCAATTAAACGATGATTAAAATGTAATTTAAATAAAAAACCCTTCATGCGCACGAAGGGTTTTTTATTTGGATTAAATCACTTAGAATTTTAAATAGTTACCAATTGCATGCCAATGAGTTCTTCAAAAACAGACGACACAATTTTTGATTACTGATCAGATTGCATTTCAAATAGAAAAACAATCTTTAATAAAAAAAAACCTAAGTGCAAACTTTATCTATAGTTATTCCTGTTTATAATGAAGAGCGGACGATTCATTTGATTTTGCATGCAATTGCAGAAGTCAAATTGAGCAATAACATTCAAAAAGAGATTATTTTAGTAAACGATTGTTCGACTGATCATACAGAAACGGCTCTTAAATTTTATATGGAAAGCAATCCAACGCAAAATTTAAAATACGTTGCTCATGAAATTAATAAAGGCAAAGGAGCTGCATTGCATACCGGCATTCAACAAGCAACAGGAGATTACATCATCATTCAGGATGCTGATTTGGAATATGATCCCAGGGAATACAACGACTTGCTTAAACCCATTTTGGAAGGACATGCAGATGTGGTGTATGGATCAAGATTTACAAGCGGACATCCGCACCGGATTTTATTCTTTTGGCATTCGATTGGCAATAAATTTTTAACCTTTATTTCAAATGTCTTTACCAATCTCAATTTGACCGATATGGAAACCTGCTATAAGTTATTCAAAGCAGACATTTTGAAAGGACTTGCACTCAAAGAAAAACGATTTGGTTTTGAACCAGAGGTTACCGCTAAAATAGCACGAATCAAAGGACTTCGAATCTATGAAGTTGGCATTTCATATTATGGTCGCACCTACCTTGAAGGGAAAAAAATTAACTGGAAGGACGGTTTTAGGGCCATTTATTGTATTTTGAAATATAATTTATAAGTCTATAGTCTATAGTCAAAAATTCAGCTGAAAAGCTTTTAAGCCCAACAGCCCAACAGCCCAACAGCCCAACAGCCTAACAGCCCAACAGCCCCAAAATCAGTACTCAGCAGTCAGTATTCAGCAGTCAAAAATTCTGGAATTCTGCAATTCTACAATGTTAAGAGATTAAAATCATTTAATATTTCTATCCTGTAACTAATAAGTGTGAATAATTAGATTCAGGACGTTCGAAATGCAGCGTGCGGCGAAAATTTTTCAGAGCCAAGTTAAACTAAGTATTCTATTAGTTGTAAAACTGACGCATCTGTATAATCATCAAAAGCGTGAGAAAAATTTGAGCTGAAGCTTGAGCTCAGCAAGAACGCCTTCATTTCGAACAAGCCTTTTGGTTTTCTTTTGGGCGAATGCAAAAGAACAAAGCCCCTTGATATTTACGTCATCAATTGAAGGCATCCGTATTTTACCTTCCTACGCCCAGCGAAGGTGTTTTATTGTTATTTTATTGCACGTTTCTCGTCATTTTCCGTGCTTTCTCGGCATTTGACGCTATTACATGCAAGTATCCTGGGAGTATGTACGGGATATGTACGGAGTATCTACGGAGTATCGTGCCGGAATTCAGCAGTCAGTGGTCAGCAATTAGTAGTCAGTCAACCTATTTCAGGCACAGACAAACCAACCAACCACCAACAGCCCTAAAATCAGTAGTCAGCAGTCAGTATTCAGCAGTCAAAAATTCTGGATTCAAAACCCAAACCACCCCTCAGCCCCTCAGCCCCTCAGCCCCAAAATCAGTAGTCAGCAGTCAGTATTCAGCAGTCAAAAATTCTGGATTCAAAACCCAAACCACCCCTCAGCCCCTCAGCCAACAGCCCAACAGCCTAACAGTCCAATAGCCCAACAGCCTTTCCTCCCCTCAGCCCTTCAGCCCCTCAGCCCTTCCCCTCAGCCCTTCCCCTCAGCCCTTCCTTTAAAATATCCTTCAAACTGGAATCTTATTTGCCATTTTCGTGTTTTATAATATTAAACCCGCTTTATGAAACAACTAGTATTTACTTTATTTTTCAGTTTTATTCTATACGCGTTTTCTTTTGCGCAACCTAGAGAAAATAAGCTTCAAATGAGTTTAGGCATTCAAAATGGCTTGAGTATTACCATTCCGGATGCTGATGAAGATTTAATTGATAAAGTTTGGAAAAAGTATACCAAAGAATATGGAAAGTTGGCCCGCAATAAAAAAGCCAAAGAGGAATTTATTGAAGGAGCTGTGATTCAATCCATAAATGGCTCAAACAGCATGGATGTTTATGTAGCCACAGAGGACAATAGCATTACGGCATTTTTTGATATGAAAAATGGTTTTCTAAGTTCAGAAAACTATCCCAAGGAATTTAAAGGAGCTTCTGAATTTATGCAGGAATTTTCTTATGAAGTCCAACGTGAAAAAACCCGCATGGATTTAGAGGAGGAACAAGACAAACTTAAAAAGTTGAACAAGAAAATGGGCGATCTGCTGTCCGATAATAAAAGCTACCACAAGGACATTGAAGAAGCCAATGCACGAATTAAAAAAGCAGAAGCCAACATCATAAGCAATGAAAAAAATCAGGACCTGACCAAAGCAGAAATCGCCAATCAAACCAAGGCAGTTGAAGCTGTCCAGCAAAAACTGAGTAAGATTGGAAAATAAGGTGGTCAGGCTGCCTGAATAAATTTTTACAAATTTTATTAACACAGGAATCCATCCTTTTTATGAAGCCCGGTCTTCCCGGGCTTTTTTTATTTTACCAGTTAGCTCTGGATATATTACAGCTTTAACTAATAAGTCCCTGATTCCCAAACCAGACACATCAAAATAAAATAATATTTATTAATTTTATAATATGTATATTAGAGGCAAGTTTCAACCGGACTAGTTTTCAACAGTTTTTCCACAGGATTTTAGCCTGTTTTAAACATTTTCGGTTTTCATATAAATATTTTTTATTATTTGTTGTATTTACATTTGTGCCTGTTTACAACAAGAACCAGGGCTATTGACTATGGCGGAATCCATTAAAGATACTTTATCTATCCAGCGGGGGGGCTTTAAACCCAGACAAGCAGATTTGAGCAGTCTAGCTTATGAAAAAATTCAACCTCAGGCGGTTGAATTGGAAGAGGCCATCTTAGGGGCTATCATGCTGGATAAAGATGCCATTTCAGTGGTAATGGACATTTTGAAAGTGGATAGTTTCTATAAACCAGCCCATCAAAAGATTTATAAAGCCATGATTCAGTTGTTTCAATCCAATCAACCGATTGATACGCTGACGATTCGCGAAATCCTCCATAAGTCTCAGATTTTAGAAGAAGTAGGCGGTTTGGCTTATGTACTTGAATTGGCAAATAAAGTGGCTTCATCTGCCAACCTGGAATACCATGCAAAAATTGTAGCCCAAAAATTTGTTCAACGGGAGTTGATTAAAATTTCTACCCTAACCATTCAGGACTGTTTTGAAGATACCAAAGACGTATTTGACTTACTGGATTCTGCGGAACAAAGTTTATACGACATTACAGACAATTACCTCCGACGTGGATATGAATCAGTGGGTTCACTCATTATAAAAGCACAAAAAAGACTGGAAACCATGTCGCATCATGAATCCGGTTTATCAGGCATCCCAAGCGGATTTCCTGAACTGGATGCGATTACCTCGGGTTGGCAAAAATCAAACTTAATCATCGTTGCCGCTCGTCCGGGTGTTGGTAAAACTTCCTTTACCCTGGCATTGGGTAGAAATGCTGCTATGGATTACAATACTCCGGTGGCTTTGTTTTCTTTGGAGATGAATAATCTCGAGTTGGTAAACCGTTTAATTTCTATGGAAGCAGAGATTGAAGGAACTAAAATGCGAAATGGAAAATTGGATGATGACGATTGGACCCGATTAAATCAAGTAATCAATAAACTTGGAGAATCCCAGATTTATATTGATGATACTCCTTCTCTAAACGTATTTGAATTGCGGGCAAAATGCCGCAGACTCCATCAACAATATAAAATTGGTTTAGTCATCATTGACTATTTGCAATTAATGACTGCAGGATCCAACGATAAAAAAGGAAACAGGGAACAAGAAATTGCGACAATTTCCAGAGCACTTAAAGGTCTGGCAAAAGAAATCAACATCCCGGTAATAGCATTGTCTCAATTAAACCGTGCAGCAGAAACACAAAGCAGGGAAAATCGCAGACCCCAATTATCAAACCTTCGGGAATCGGGTGCGATCGAGCAAGACGCAGATATGGTTATGTTTATTTACCGTCCGGATACCTACGAATTAGAGAATAATTATGAAATGCCAAAAGGCTATACCGAATTGATTATTGCAAAACATCGTAACGGTGCAACCGGTACGGTTGGAATGAAGTTTATAGACCACTTTGCAAAGTTTGTACCTTTGAAACAAAACTTTGATCCATTTGGCTCCACATCCGTTCCAAATGTAATTATCAAACAGTCCAAAATGAATGAAGAAGACGAAATTCCATTCTAAAAAAGAAATTAAAAAACCAGAAGCTGAACGCGAATTTCCTTTCAGACTTAATAAATATGTAGCTCATTGTGGAATTTGTTCGAGACGGGAAGCTGCTGAATTAGTCAAGTCTGGCAAAATCAAAGTTAATGATGCCGTACAAACCAATCCTGCGTACGAATTACAGGAAAAAGACAAGGTATATTATGAGGATAAACTAATCAAACTTAGTCAAACCCTTTTTTACATCTTGTTAAATAAACCCAAGAATGTCATTACCACTTTAAACGATGAACGGGGACGTAAAACAGTCTTTGATTTAATCAAACAAGACATTAAAGATCGCGTGTATCCAGTTGGAAGATTAGACCGCAATACCACAGGTTTATTGTTGCTGACCAATGATGGCGATCTTGCACAAAAATTATCCCATCCATCCCATAAGATGAAAAAAATCTACCACGCAACCTTAGATAAAAATTTAACAAAAGCGGATATGGATAGAATCTTAATGGGTGTGAAATTAGAAGATGGGATTGCAGAAGTGGATGGAATTGAATACGCCAATGATAAAAAAAATGAAATTGGTGTTGAAATTCATTCTGGTAAAAATCGCATCGTTCGACGCATATTTGAACATCTCGGTTACGAAACCATTAAATTAGACCGGGTTTATTTTGCAGGACTCACCAAAAAAAATATACCGCGAGGAAAATTTCGTCACCTGACAGATAAAGAAATTATCCAGCTCAAACACCTCAAGCATTAAGCGTTAGCAGAATAATTAAATTCGCATATTCTTGTAAGGAAAAACAGGACTTTTTCTTAATTAACTTTATCAATTCGCAATTCCTGTACGAGGGTTTTACCCTGAATGGTTTCTGCATAAATGTAAAACCGGAATTTTTTACCATTGGTAGATTCCATAATTGCAATCGCAAAATTGGAGTCATCCCCTTTTGAATTTCCTTTATGCATTGGAGTCATGGATTTTGGTGCATTTCGTTCTAAAAAGGCTTTTAGAGCTTTTAATGCGATGGTTTTATCAACAAATTCAATTTGATTGTCATAACAATATTCCATTTTATTGTCAAATAATACATTTAAGGCAACCAGGTCAACTTTGCGAATGGCTTCAAAAACACCATTAATATTTTGACCAGAGGCCAATTGACTTAAAAACAGAAATACACAGATTCTTAAGATTCTCATCATCTTTTATTTATTAGTACCATTTAGACCGTGGGTGCGTTCCTTAATTGCCTTAAAATTAAGTTAAATGAATGAAAACAGCTGTTTTTTTTATTCAGAATAGTTTTTTAAAGAATGCTGAAAAGGAAGCAACTTTGCAATCCAAAAAATTGTTGGAATATTGTGTTTAAACGAAGTTTATTAGTAATTCTCGATGGTTGGGGAATCGGGAAAGTGCCTGAATCAAATGCCATTCAACAGGCAAATACGCCCTTTTATGATCAATTGGTCCAAAACTACCCTAACGCTCAATTATTAACCCATGGGGCTAATGTAGGCTTGCCTGATGGACAAATGGGAAATTCAGAGGTAGGCCATATAAATCTAGGGGCAGGCAGAATTGTCTATCAGGATTTAGTGAAAATCAACAAAGCCATCCAGGACCGTCAACTTGAAACCAATGCCGAATTTGTCAAATTAATCGAATATTGCAATTCCAATCAAAAACCCTGTCACCTGATTGGCTTGCTGTCTGATGGAGGCGTTCATAGCCACATTAGCCACTTTTTTGGATTAATTGATTTGCTAGAACAGCATTTTGAGGTTCCGGTTTATCTGCATGTGATTACAGACGGACGGGATACCGATCCGCACAGCGCACTGCATTTTGTCTCTGAAATGCAGGAATTTCTTAAAGGCAAGCGAACTCAAATTGCAAGTTTGATTGGACGGTATTTTGCAATGGATCGGGACAAACGCTGGGAACGCATTCGAAAAGCATACGATCTGTATGTATCAGGGAAAGGAACAAAAGTGGACCATGCAATGGAGGCGATTGAACAATCCTATGCCGCGGGAATTACAGATGAATTTATTGAACCGTTTCGAATCCTGGATACTCCGGATGGATTAATAAAAAATGGCGATGCCGTATTATGTGTAAATTTCCGCACCGATCGGCTGCGGCAATTAACACAGGTATTAAGTCAAACTGATTTTGACGCGTACGAAATGAAAAAATTGCAGCTTCATTATGTTACCATGGCCCGGTACGATGAATCTTTTGAAAAGGTCTCTGTATTATTTGATAAAACAGATGTTCGAAATACCCTTGGAGAAATGCTTTCCCGTTATGGTCGTACTCAGGTACGGATTGCAGAAACTGAAAAATATCCTCATGTCAGTTTTTTCTTTTCAGGAGGCCGTGAAAAAGCGTTTAGTGGAGAAAAAAGAATTTTGGTTCCTTCCCCTAAAGTTGCAACCTATGATTTAAAACCAGAAATGAGTGCAGTCGAACTTACGGAAAAAACCATGCAAATCATTTCAGATGAATTGCCTGACTTTATTTGTTTGAATTTTGCAAATGCTGATATGGTTGGTCATACCGGTGTATTTTCCGCTGAAATAAAAGCAGCAGAAACAGTGGATGCATGTTTGGAAAAAATGATTCCACTTGCATTGAAAAAGGATTATGCAATTATTATTCTGGCAGATCACGGCAATGGAGAATACATGATAAATGATGATGGTTCACCAAATACGGCCCATACTAAAAATCCGGTGCCCTGTATTCTTGTTTCCAACAATACGGAATTAAAAATTCATGATGGGATTTTGGCAGACATAGCTCCAACCCTATTAAAAATTATGGCCTTGCCCATTCCGGTTGAAATGGATGGGAAAGTCCTTGTTGAATCTAAATCCTAATACACACCATGGAATTTAAATCTAGCCTACAAATAGAAGCTGATCTTTTAATCAAAGGATATCTTGATATTGAAGTGGACCCTGAATTGGATTTAATAACGGAGATTAATAAATTAAAGAAAGAAAAAAATGCAGTCGTATTAGCTCATTATTATCAAGATCCAGATATCCAGGATATTGCCGATTTTGTTGGAGACAGTTTGCAATTATCTCAGGAAGCAGCACGAACGCCTGCAGCCATGATCGCATTTGCAGGCGTACATTTTATGGCAGAAACGGCTAAAATATTATCTCCTCAAAAAAAAGTGGTCATCCCGGATTTAAAAGCGGGTTGTTCCTTATCGGATTCATGTCCGGCTCCATTATTTGCAAAATTTAAAGAACAATATCCGGATCATGTGGTAGTTAGTTATGTTAATTGCACTGCTGAATTAAAAACACTGACGGATATTTGTTGTACATCTTCCAATGCAGTCCATGTAGTAAATAGCATTCCTAAAGATCGTGGAATCATTTTTGCGCCAGATAAAAATTTGGCTGCATACATTGAAAAAGTGACCGGAAGACACATGGTAAAATGGGATGGAGCTTGCATGGTACATGAAATTTTTTCAAGAGAAAAAATTACCAAGCTTAAAATAAAACATCCGGAAGCAAAAATCATTGCACACCCTGAATGTGAAGAACCTGTACTTGCTATGGCGGATTACATCGGATCAACCAGTGGCTTATTAAAATTTGTTCAATCCAATGCATCCAGCTCATTTATTGTTGCAACGGAAAGTGGCATTCTTCATCAAATGCAATTGAAATGCCCACACAAAACTTTTATTCCAGCACCTCCTAACAATTTGTGCGCTTGCAATGAATGTCCACATATGAAAAGAAATTCACTGGAGAAACTCTACCTTTGTATGAAATATGAATTGCCTGAAGTTCAATTGTCAGAATACGTAATTCGGGAAGCTCGAAAAAGCATTGATCGAATGCTGGAAATCTCAGCGCAAGCTGGTCTTGGATAAAATAAGATTGAAAATAAATCGTTTGTTGGTAGATAATTCAGCCGGATGCATTTTAAATATAAAATTTTTGTGATTGTTCTTGCCCTTCCATTCATGCTAAATGCACAAAAGGGCTTTGAAGCAGGAGTTTGGGCCGGCACCGCCAACTATTTTGGAGATTTGAATAATTTATACCGTCTCAATGAGCCCGGATTGGCTGGTGGAATTATGGGGCGTTACAATTACAATACAAGGATTTGTACCAAATTGCAATTAAACTATTTACGACTGAGGGCCCATGATTCGAAATCGAACAATGCGTTTGATTTAAGAAGAAATTTAAGTTTCTTTTCAAATGTAATTGAAATTGCCCCAAGTATGGAATTCAATTTTTTTAGTTTGAAGCATGGCTCAAAAGATGATAATTTAACACCATACCTCATGGCCGGACTCAGCGTTTTTTATTTTAGTCCAAAAACGAATTTTCAGGGACAAACCTACAGCCTTAGAAATTTAGGCACGGAAGGTCAATTACCCGGACAGGAATATAATGAAATTAGTACCGCCTGGTTGGTGGGAGGTGGTGTCAAGTTTGACCTAAATGCTGCGTGGAGTATTAATGTTGAACTAGCATATAGAAAAGCAAAAACAGATTTCTTAGATGATGTCAGTGGTTTTTATCCGGATTATGTCGAACTATTAAACAACCGGGGCGATGTGGCAGTGCAATTGGCAGACCGTTCGGAAGTCACAGCGGATCATTCTAAAATTGGTTTGAGCGGCACACAACGCGGAGATTCAAAAGACAAAGATGCCTTTGTATCTTTAGGAATCAATCTGGTTTATTATTTTGGTAAACTGCGATGTCCTGATTTATCAATTCCCAAATATTAGCTATTTAGCAGTAAAGCTATTAAGCTAATAAGCCATAAAGCTGATTCATTGTTAAGCAGGGAAAAGACTGTATAAAAATTAGAAATTGGACGTAGGTTCAACTGGTGCCTAGCCAAGGTAATCAGCAGTCTGCAGTCAAAAAATGAAGAAGCTAATAAGCCAAAAAGCTGATTAGCTTGGAGTTAACAGTCAGATGAAAACATGCTAAAAATCAAGTTCATAAATTTTCAACATTGCAGTATTGTAGAATTGCAGAATTCTTTGTCCTCCTCTTCCTAAAGACTTCCTTTCTACAGACTCTTTTTTCTAACTATATTCGCATCCAAATAGGATGTGATGGCAGATTTATTAAGGCTTGAAAATGTAGTCAAAGAATACGGCAACCTTAAAGCCGTTGACCAGGTGAGTTTTAGAGTCCCAGAATCTTCAATAGTAGGCTTATTAGGTCCGAATGGAGCAGGGAAAACCTCATTGATCAGAATTATTACAGGCATTACTCAAGCAGACTCTGGAAATGTTTTGTTGCATGAGAAAGACATTTACAAAATCAAGGATCCTTCCGTTGGATATATGCCGGAGGAAAGAGGTTTGTATAAGAAAATGAAAGTTGGAGAACAACTTATTTTTTTAACCAGACTGAGAGGCCTTTCTAAAGTAGATGCTGAAAAAAACGTGGTCTATTGGATGAAGAAATTCCAAATAGAATCCTGGTGGAACAAAAAAATAAATGAATTATCAAAAGGGATGTCTCAAAAAGTTCAATTCATTGCAACTGTGAGTCATAATCCGAAATTAATTATTTTAGATGAACCTTTTTCTGGTTTAGATCCAATCAATACCAATTTAATTAAAGATGAGATCATTCGTTTGAAAGATGAAGGAGCCAGTATTTTATTCTCAACCCATCGGATGGAGCAAGTGGAAGAAATGTGTGAACACATAGTTCTAATCAATAAAGGTAAAATAGTCCTAAACGGGGAAGTAAATGAGGTTCGAAATTCCTATAAAGAAAATATTTTTGAACTCACTACATCCAACACCATTCCGGAAGAATTTTTTGAAGAATTTGAATGTACAATTAAAAAGGAACGGCATTACCTTATTAAACTAAAACAACAACAGTCAACGAATGATATTTTAAGTTGGCTATTGCATCATGAAATCAATTTAGTTTCATTTAATGAGTTGTTACCAACATTTAATGAAATATTTATTAAAACTGTAAATGAAACCAGCCATGAATAAATTAGGCTTGATCATAGCACGCGAATATCTTACCAAGGTTAAAAACAAGAATTTTATTTTTACAACCCTGCTAACACCTTTAGGGTTTTTAATCTTCTTTATAGTAATAGGTATAATTTTTAGTTATGAAGGTTCGAAAACCTATCGCATTGCGCTTTTAGATAAAAGTGAAATGAATATTAAGTTTCCGGATTCAACCAAGAAATTTAGTTTTATTAAAACGACGGAGACTCTAGAACAATTAAAGACTCAATATAAAAATGGTGAGTTGGACGGGATTTTGGTTTTGCCAAAATTTTCCGGAGTTGATGTCAAAGCCTATACGGTGTATTATCATTCCGATAAAGCAATGGATATTGAAATTGAGTCCAGCCTCGAAAAATATTTGCAGGATGGTGTAAGAAATTACAAAATCCAGTTGATGAACCTGCAAAAGGATCAATTGGAAAAATTGAAAACAGACATTGCAATTGATCCGGAACCGGTATCTGATACAGAAAAAGATCGTTCGAGTTATACGGGTAAAATTGCAACCATGTTGGGAGGCATCATGGGTTATGTGATTTTCTTTATCATCTTTTTGTATGGTGCTTCCGTAATGCGTTCTGTAGCTGATGAAAAAGTTAGTCGTATTGTTGAAGTAATCATTTCTTCAGCCAGACCGGTAGAACTCATGTTAGGCAAAGTCATAGGAGTAGGTTTGGTTGGCTTGACTCAAATTGTGATTTGGTTGGTATTAATTCCACTTATTTATTTTCTGGGAATGTCAATTGCTGGTATTGATACACAACAATTGCAGGAAGTGAGTCAGACAATGGGTCAACAGGCACCCATGGATACAGATGAACTGGCACAAATTATTCGCGAAGTAGGCGCCATGAATTGGTGGCGTATTTCTGTTTTGTTTGTATTTTATTTTGTAGGCGGTTATTTTATTTATGCCTCTATGTTTGCAGCAATCGGTGCAGCTTCAGGAGATGATATAAATGATGCGCAATCATTGACCATACTGGTTACCATTCCCATTTTATTGGCTATGTATGTTATGTTTCAGGCAATCCGACTGCCGGATAGTTCGTTAGCAATGTTTGCATCCTTATTTCCTTTTTTTAGTCCAATTGTAATGCCTGCTATGTTGGCTTTTGATCCACCTTGGTGGCAAATTGCTTTGTCTTTGGTATTGCTTTTTGCGTTTAGTTATTTTATGATTTGGGTTGCAGCACGGATTTATCGTACCGGAATTTTAATGTATGGTAAAAAAGCAAGTATCAAAGAATTGGGTAAATGGATTTGGAAGGGTTAACGCTCTTTTCAACCAAATGATCGTTATTTAATTCATGAAAATTAGTGGATTTACCTTCATGCGGAATACAAGTACTTTGTATTACCCTTTTCTGGAGTCCATCCAATCGATATTGCCCATTCTTGATGAATTTGTAATCGCAATGGGAGATAACAATCCCGATGATCAAACAGAATCTTTGGTGCGAGGATTAAATTCTGATAAAATTAAGCTCATTAAAACGTGTTGGGATTTGGATACCTATAAAAGTGGAACCATCTATGCACAACAAACGGATCTGGCAAAGGAAGCTTGTACAGGTGATTGGTTGTTTTACTTACAATCAGATGAAGTGGTTCATGAAGACTATTTGGAAACCGTTGTAACAAATTGCAAGAACTATTTAATGGATACCTCGGTAGAAGGATTTTTATTTGACTACAAACATTTTTGGGGGGATTACAATCATTACATTCAATCGCATGCTTGGTATCCGCAGGAAATTCGCATCATTCGCAATCGCAAGGATATTCATTCGTACGGGGATGCACAATCTTTTAAATCAATAGAAAATTTTGATTACGTAAACTATCGAACAAAAATAGGAACCCGAAAGTTGCAAGTTATAAAAATACCCGCCTCCATTTATCATTATGGATGGGTAAGACCCCCTGAATCCATGCAAACCAAATCAAAAGTGATGGATGGTTTTTACCATGATAAACAAAAGGTACAAGCCAGTTACAATGCCAAACCGGTGAATTTTGATTACGGTAATATGAGCAAACTCACATGTTTTAAGCAAAGCCATCCTTCAGTTATGCTTCCGTTTATTGAAAAATTTAATTGGGCAGAGCAGTTAAACTATTCAAAGGATTACAAACCTAAACGCGCCCTGTTAAAACATGAAAAAATCAAATACAGAATTCTCAGTTGGATTGAACAAAAATTATTAGGCGGCAAGCAATTATTTGGCTATTCGAATTGGGTGATTTTGAAAAACCATTAATTCAAATATCGGATTTCATATGTTTCAATTTTAAAAAACTGAACTTACTAATTCCTAGTATTTAATTTCAATTAATTCTGTTAAAGGCCTGGATTGACAAGTAAGTATGTACCCCTGTTCGATTTCTTCTGGTTCAAGTGCCAGGCTAACATCCATATGTACTTTGCCTTGAATAATTTTGGCCATGCAGGTAGAACACGCACCACTGGAACAAGAGTATGGGGCATCTAATTTAGCATCTAAAATGCTGTCTAAAATTTTTTTATTACCGGGAACCTGGAGTTCGTGTGTTTTATTATTTAGGTGAACTATTAAGCGAACAGAACTTAAGTTTGAAATTTTTGAATCACTGGATGGATGCACGGGTACTGTAAAGTATTCTGCATGCACCGCTTTAGGATCAATATTGGAAAGCAATAGATTTTCTTTAGTACCATCTATAAAATCACCGGGGCCGCACAGATAGTATTGAGAGTTTAAATTGCGCGGAGGATACTTTTCGAAGAATTTCTGAATAGAATCTTTATTGATACGTCCTTTTAATCCTTCCCAAATTTTCTTTTTACTTGCTAAAAAAGGAAGTAAATTTCCTTTTAATCTGCTTAATGTAAATTCAACATAAAACTGATCCTGATACTTCTTATTTAATTCAATCAGCTGTTTATGAAACATGATGTCTTCTTCGGTTCGATTTCCATAAAACAGATAAACATTAGATTTTGGCTCATTTTCCAACAAAGATTGGATCATTGAAAAAATAGGAGTGATGCCACTGCCAGCTGCAAAGAAGTAATAATTCTGCCTTTTTTCTGAATCTGGTTTAATAAAAAAATGACCTTCAGGACCTGATAATTCCAGGGTATCACCGGGATTTAGTTTATCATAGATAAAATTTGAAACTATGCCATCATCAACTTTCTTAATGCTGATACTGATTTCATTCTGACCGGGGGCAGAACTCATCGAATAGGATCTGCGATATTCTTTGTCTTTAATTGTTAATTTAAGAGTCAGATGCTGACCCGGATGAAATGTTTTAAATTCTTCAGGTAATTCAATTGCTTTAAAATGTAAGCTGACGGAATCTTTGGTTTCAAAGGATTTTTCTGAGACCGGAATTTTGTAAAAATGCATGACCCTCAATCGATTTAATACAAAACCGATAAATCAATGATTTGTTTAGGCTGCAACAAAAATGGTTTATTTTTTCAATAAATCTCTGATTTCAGTCAACAGATCGTCTGTTGTGGGTTTAGGCAAGCCTACAGGTTCTACAAATTTGATTCTGTTTACAAACTTAATAATCAAAAACATTACAAATGCTATAATAATGAAATTGATGAAAGCTGAAATCATACGTCCATAAAGAATGGCAGACTCTGAAGTGGACACTTTACCATCCGGACCTAAAACTTCTGGTGATAAGACCCATTTGGCTTGAGCTAAATCACCCATTTGAAAAATTTGGCCAACTAAAGGCATGACAATTCCATCAACAAAAGCTGAGGTAATTCCTCCAAATGCTGTTGCCATTACTAAACCTATAGCAATGTCAATCAAGTTTCCCTGCAGTGCAAATTTTTTAAATTCTTTAAGCATGATCTAGGTTTTAAATTAAAGAGCTACTCTTCAAAAATACAATGAAAAAACAATTTGACTATGAATTCACCAATTCCTGGCGAATTTTATTTAATGCAGAGCCTTCTTTTACCCATTGAATTTGTTGGAGGTTATAGGTATGCGCAAGATCAAAAGAATCTTCTGAACCATCAGCATGTTTCAATACCATTTGGAAGTTTTTACCTGGCGCCATTGAATCCAATCCAATTAAATCGATTAGATCATCCTGTCTTATTTTATCATAATCTGCAGGATCGATAAATGTTAAAGCCAGCATGCCTTGTTTTTTCAAATTGGTTTCGTGAATCCGGGCAAAGGATTTAACGATGACCGCTTTAACACCTAAATAGCGAGGCTCCATCGCTGCATGTTCACGCGATGAACCTTCACCATAATTTTCTTCCCCAAACACGACCGTTGATATGCCAGTTTTTTTATACAATCGCGCCGAATCAGGAACGGCCGAATATTCATTACTAACAAAATTTAATACCTTGTTACTTTCTCCATTAAAGGCATTGATCGCACCGATAAAACAATTGTTAGAAATATTTTCTAAGTGACCGCGGAATTCTAACCAGGGGCCGGCCATAGAAATATGATCGGTAGTACATTTTCCTTTTGCTTTAATCAGAATGCGCATATCCAACAATTCTGATGATTGAATCGGTTGGAAGGGTTGTAGTAGTTGAATTCGTTGACTTTCAGGATTGACCAGCACTTCAATAAATTCTGAATTGGCTGCGGGAGCTTCAAATCCTGCATCAACCACTTCAAATCCAAATACTGGAAGTTCTACGCCAAATGGTGGATCGAGTTTAACCAAATCGCCATCTTCATTTTTTAACGAATCCGTCAATGGGTTAAAGCTTAAGCTGCCGGCGATCGCGAGTGCTGTAACAATTTCAGGGGAAGCAACAAAAGCATGGGTACTGGAATTGCCATCATTACGTTTTGAAAAATTGCGATTAAATGAGGTTATAATCGAATTTTTTCGGTTGGGATCATCCATGTGTCGTTTCCACTGACCGATACACGGGCCGCACGCATTAGCCAGAATCACCCCACCCATTTTTTCAAAAGATTCAAGGATGGAATCCCGCTCCACAGTATATCGGATTTGTTCAGAACCAGGGGTCACTGTAAATTCTGATTTAACTTTTAAATTTTTTGAAACAGCTTGTTGCGCAAGGGATGCTGCACGGGATAAATCTTCATAAGATGAATTGGTGCAAGATCCAATCAATCCAACTTCCAGTTTATCTGGATAGTTGTTTTCTTTTACCGCTTTTGCAAATTGTGAAATGGGCCAGGCTAAATCAGGTGTATAAGGACCATTGATATGCGGTTCCAAACTATCTAAATCAATTTCTATGACTTGATCAAAATAAGTAGCCGGATTTTGATAACATTCCGGATCTCCGGTGAGATCAGCTTGAATTCGGTCACAAAGATCTGCCACTTCTGCGCGATGTGTAGCTCTTAAATAGCGGCCCATCGAATCATCATAACCAAATGTTGAAGTCGTTGCGCCAATTTCAGCGCCCATATTGCAAATAGTTCCTTTACCTGTGCAGGAAAGCGAACGAGCACCGTCTCCAAAATATTCTACGATGGCACCGGTACCACCTTTTACCGTTAAAATTCCGGCAACCTTAAGAATAATGTCTTTGGAAGAAGTCCAACCCGATAATTTACCTTTTAAATGAACGCCAATAATTTTAGGCATTTTTAATTCCCAGGCCATTCCGGTCATTACATCCACTGCATCCGCACCGCCAACTCCGATGGCAACCATGCCAAGTCCACCGGCATTGGGTGTATGGGAATCCGTGCCAATCATCATTCCACCAGGAAAAGCATAATTTTCTAATACAATTTGGTGGATAATCCCAGATCCAGGTTTCCAAAATCCTATTCCATATTTATTGGAGATCGATTTTAGAAAATCATAGACCTCTTTATTTTCACTATTTGCAGTACTTAAATCTTTGCTAGCCCCATTTTCTGCAAGAATTAAGTGATCGCAATGGACCGTTGAGGGCACCGCTGTTTTGCTTTTGCCGCAGGTCATAAATTGCAATAAAGCCATTTGAGCCGTTGCATCTTGCATGGCCACACGATCCGGGGCAAAAAAGACATAATCCTTTCCACGCTGGTATTCCTTTAATGGAGAATCTTCGTGCAAATGGCTGTAAAGGATCTTTTCTGTCAATGTTAAAGGTCGACCCAGGCTTTGTCTTATCAAATCAATGCGTTCACTCAGACGGGCGTAATGGCTTCTGAGCATATCTATATCAAATGGGGAAGTATTCATAAAATGGCTATTGGTTTAATTGATTTTGAATTCCATCAGGATCGATTATCCTAAAACAAACAATCAATTGATCGTTAGTTTGGAAATAGGGCGGCAAAATTAAGCTTCGGGGCTCATTTTACAAAATAGGAATAGGGTCTTCTGGCGTTGTATCTTTGATTATGCTTAAAAACGTTTTGATTTTAACAGCCTTGGTTTTGGTGTTTTCTTGCTCAAAACAAGAAGAAGGACAATTTCAATTGGAATATCGAATGAGCCTCGAACTGCCACCGGATGCAAATCCGCTTTTTACCCACGTATTTGAAAAGCCGATTGCTTCCGACTGGAACAATTTTTTAGCAGCCCACAATCTCAGTCAAACAGATATTGTAAAAATCAGGCCCAGGTCAGTGATTCTATCACCCGTTTTTAACAATGCAATCAGTTATGGTATTATTTCAGAAGCTCATGCTTCAATTTATGATTTAAATGATCCGGGTGGCTTATTACCCATAGGGGATCTTTACGATAACATCCGTTCAGATGAGGAGCTGGTTTTATTACCTGGCCTTGCGGATGTAAAAGATTTGATAAAAAATGAGGAGTTTGTATTAAAATTGGAATTCAATCTGCGTCAATTTCCAGGATCTGTATCGGAACATTTTCTTACCGTCCAGTTTGATGTTTTCATAAATTAAAAATTACGAATTACGAATTACGAATTACGAATGGCAACATAAACCAATTCGTAATCCGTAATTCTCAATTCGTAATTATCTTCTCTAGGGTTTTTTCATTTTATTCGCAAAATCACCGCCTTTAAATACACTCATTTTAGCAGGATCTACAAATTTATTCATTGCCATTCTTATTTGCTCTGGAGTCAGGTTGTTGATTTTGGATTCAAAATCTTCTGTAAATTTCATGGTTCTGCCAATATTTAACATTGAATTTAGAGTACCTGAAAGTTGAGCATCCTGGGATCTACCTACTTTTCGGGATTGCAGGTAACCGGATTTAGCATCTTTTAATTCTTGTTCGGTAAATCCTTCTTTAAGCATTTTTTCCAACTCTTCTTTATAAGCAGCTTCCAGACGATCGCGATTTTCAGGAGCATAAATTGCGTAAATCATAAATCCTCCGCTTTTATCCTGAGAGTCAGCAAATAACTGGGAGCCAACACCATAACTAATTCCTTCTTTTTGGCGGATTCTGGTTGCCAGTCGGCTGTTTAAAAATCCACCGCCAAAAATATAGTTTCCAAGTACCAATGCAGGATAATCCGGATCGTCATCACGAAGATTCAGATTCATTCCAGCCAAAAACATGGCATTTGCCTTATCAGGTGTTTCGATGTTTTCATTGGTTGGTTTAACGTCTGCATAAACATCTTCAAGACGTTTGTATGTACTTGCACTTTTCCAATTGGCTAATTGTTTTGAAATGGTTGATTTTACTTCGGCTTCTTCAAAATCACCAACAATGGCAATGGTCGCATTATTAGCGCCATAAAAATCTTTATAGAATTGTTTGCAATCCTCCAATTTTACGTCCTTAATTGCTTGAATTTCTTCTTCAATTGTTTTTGTATAGCGAACATCATCTTTTGGATAGGGATTTAAATGTCGTTGAATGGCATTGCCAACCAAAGCCTGAGGATCTGATTTTTGTTCTTCTGTTCCAGCCAATTCTTCATTGCGCAATTCTTCAAATTCTTTTTCATTGAATGCGGGTTGTTTTAATACTTCAGTTACTAAATTCATAACTGCAGGTAGATTTTCTTTGGTTGTTTGAATGTTGACACTTAAAGTACCCCCTGAACCATAAAATCCCACACGCGCTTTCAATTTATCAAATTCATCCTTGATTTCTTGTCTGGATTTTGTTGTAGTGCCTTTATCCAACATACTGGCTGTAAATGAACTGATGGTTGATTTTCCTTTTAAATTCATTTCATTGCCAAATCGAAGGGTAATGTTGGCATTAACTACATTTCCCTTTGTTGCTTTAGGAAGCAAGGCATATTTAATTGAATTGGCTTCTTGTCCCCGATGGGTGCGGCTTTCAATATTAGCAGGAGATGGATCGAATTCTTCTCCTTGTGCAACCAAAGGATCTCCTTTGTAATCTTTTACCAGGGCTTTAATATCAGGAGCTCCAGGAATTTCAGCACGATCTGGTTTTGCTTCCGGATAAAACATCCCAATGGTCCGATTGTCTGGTTTGAAATAGGTGGATGCAACGCGTTGTACATCTTCAGGTGTAATTTTCCGGATGTTGTCTCTATAAATAAAGGCCAACCTCCAATCACCCATTCCGATGTATTCACTGATAGACCTACCAACAAATTCGGTGTTTCTAAAAGATAATTCAAAATCTTTAATCTGTTTGTTTTTTGCACGATCCACTTCTTCTTTGGTAGGCGGATTTGTACGAATGTCGTCGAGTGTTTTAAGGAGAATGGTACGAGCTTCTTCCAGTGAATTTTCTTTACGCACCTGAACACCAAAATAAACAAAGCCGGGTTCCTTTAATGTAGCGCACCAACCAAATTGACTAGACGCTTTTTTAGTTTCTACCAATGCTTTGTATAATCTTCCGGAGGGTTCGTTGGTCATGATGTCAGCAAGGATGTCTGCAGCGGCTGCATCTTTGTGCGAACCGGGTGGTATGTGATATAAACAAGAAACGACTTGCACGTCACCAACACGCTTCAATACGACATTGCGTTCTCCATCTTGTGTAGGCTCATCGGTATAAGTGGGTATTAATTCACGACTTGGTTTTTTAAGCGGTGAAAAATATTTGTGAATCAACCACAAAGTTTTCTTTTCATCAATTTTACCAGCCACCATTAAAACGGCATTGTCTGGTTGGTAATATTTTTTATAAAATCCCTGTAAACGTTCGATAGGTACTTTTTCAATATCAGCACGGGCTCCGATGGTTGATTTTCCGTAATTATGCCATAAGTAGGCTGTGGATAATACACGTTCCATTAAAATACTTCCAGGATCGTTTTCACCACTTTCAAATTCATTGCGCACTACAGACATTTCTGTATCCAGATGTTTTTTCGCAATAAATGAATTAACCATACGGTCAGCTTCGAGATCCAATGCCCAATTCAGATTTTCATCCGTAGCTGCAAAGGTTTCAAAATAATTTGTGCGATCATACCAGGTAGTTCCGTTAGGTCTTGCTCCATGTTTTGACAATTCGTTTGGAATGTCCGGATGTCTGGGAGTTCCTTTAAAAACCATGTGCTCTAAGAGATGGGCCATACCCGTTTCTCCATAACCCTCATGCCTGGAACCTACTTTATAGGTAATGTTTACGGTCACTGTTTGTTTGGATTGGTCAGGATACAATAGTACCTGCAAGCCATTGGGTAAAAAGTATTCGGTAATTCCTTCAACGCTTGCACCTTTCGTAAAACCGGGGGGCATGCTTGAATAATCCATTGCAGTTGTTTTTGCTTTAGCAGGACCTGCTTTTCCTGCTTTGGATGGTTTGCCTGCTTGGCCGAAAACCAGACCAATATTTAAGGCTAAAATTAAGATTAATAAATAATTACGCATATGATTTTTATTTAATATAAATTATTTAACTACATTGTCTCCTGCAAAATTACGTCACATCTACGAATTATTTCGTAGATGATGTCTTTTTTTCTGAAATGCCCAATCCAAATAGTGCAAAATCGTATTTCACCGGATCCATTGGATCCAATGTTCTGCATGTGGCACTTAATTCTAAAACAGCCTTCCAATCCGATTGTTTGCGTGTTAACATACCCAACTTTCGGGCATTTTTCTCGACATGAACGTCTAAAGGCATTAATAATTGTGAAGGCTTTATGGTTTTCCAAATTCCAAAATCAATTCCTTGGGGATCCGATCGCACCATCCAACGTAAAAACATGAGTAACCGTTTGCATTTTGAATTGGATTCCGGAGATGCGATGTGCTTTAAACATCGTTTGGCCGGATTGCAATATTTTATAAAATTTGCTCGGAATCGAATGAGCGCTGGACCGACATGCTCTTCAGTTTGCCGGGCATCGTTTGTAAACGCTGATTCTAAACTGGTATGTTCCTTATAATAATTTTGAAAAAATTCTAAAAAGTATAACGCATCCTCTCCATTAAACGTGCGATGTACAAATTTTAAAAAGGGCTTTCGTTCTGATTCAGTATGATGGAGAATAAATTCATATGGCTTTTGGTCCATCCAATCCATTAGTTTAGTTCCGCTCTGGATGATGGTTTTGCGATTTCCCCAAGCCAATAATGCAATCCATAATCCACTGATTTCAATATCTTGCTTTAATTCAAATCGTTTGGGAATGGAAATGGGATCCAGTTCAATAAAATCGCTTTGATTAAATTGACTAACCAATCCATCCAAATAATTTTTTAAGTCGATTGTGTTTGTTTTCAGTACCCTATAGATTAAATCTAAAATAAATTAGAAGGCTCTGAATTCCCAATTAATTTCCTTTAGTTTTTGGAACATGCAATTATTTTACAAATACCTTTTTATACAATCGATTCTTAAAGTTGATTTCTAAAATATAAACTCCTGAAACTAATTCTTCTGTTTCAACATGCAATTGATTTCCTTTAGAAATTAAATTTGAATGAATGTCAACCAATCGCCAGGCAATTTGAGGATTTGGATGCTTTGGAATTTCAATTTGCAATCTGTTCTTAACTGGATTTGGATATATTACAACAGACTCATCTTGCTTCAAATCCGCATTGCCAATGAGTAGAGGTACCTTAAAATCAAGCCGTGTCTCACATCCATTTTGATCATAGACATAGACCCAATAATCACCGGGTGCCAAATTAATGATTGAATCTGTTTTTTCACCGGTACTCCAAAAATACGTGTACGGCATCGTACCTCCATTTACGATTGTTTTAGCGCGTCCATTCTGACCACTGCTGCCAGCAATGTCCAGTTGAACAAACAATAATTCAGGGGAATGGACTTCAATTTCAGCCATTGATTGACATCCGTTTGCATCCCTGGCAAAAACAGTATATTTTCCTGCTTTCAGATCAACCAATTCTTTTGTATTCGGACCATGGCTCCAGTTTATCAGAATGGGAGAGACTCCAGAAATAAAATCAATAAATAGTTTTCCATCTTCTTTACCAAAACAACTCACATCAAATACCAGGGAACTGATTTTCAAAGAATCGAGGTTTTTTAATTCGACTTCATTTTTAAATTGACAGCCGCTGGAATCTTTTACAGTCAGTTGATAAGTTCCGGAAGCCAGACCTTCAATGCGTGCATCCGTTTTTCCATTGGACCAGGTGTATTGATAATTTTGTCCGCTGCCCCCACGAACCGCTGCTTCGAGCGAACCACCAATTTCAGGACAAGCCGGTGTTGCAATAAATTCAATTGCCAAAGCAGGGTTCACTTTTAATTCAACAAATTCTGTACTGTCGCATCCATTTGCAGCCTGAAAATAAAATTCCAAACTCGTATCCCGCGTAAAAGAAACATTTCTAAAACTATCTGCATAACAAATAAATTCCTGATGATCACTTCGTTTGTTTTCCAGAATGTTTAATTGTGTTTGAACGATGCTGTCGCAAGCATTGTAAGAAAACAAACTATCCGTATACAAACCGCTTTTCGTATATACATTCTTTCCAACGGAAATGGATTCTCCATCACAAATGGTAAATTCCTGTTGGTAATGGGTATTGTAATGATATAGGTTTATGGTGTGACTTGCTTTTTGATTTCCGCGGGTCACTGTTACTGAAAGAGGACCCACTTGATTTGCAGAAATGCTTTTTGTGGTATCACCGGTTGACCAGGCGTATTTTGCATTGCGGATTTGTGTATCAAATAATTTGGATTGCCCATCACACAATGGAATATCACAACTTGCAACAGAATCTTTACTGCGCCATGAAATGACAATGCTGAATTGAACTTTTGCATCCACGCCATTATCAAATTTATTGTCATTGGTTGTAAAATACCAGGTCCCTTTTGGATTGAATTTACCCAGGATTCGTTTATAGGTTTTAACTCCTTTAAACGTTGCAGGTTCAGATGCATTGGGCGTGTATCGGCTATTGGATATGTCAATAGAGGATGGACTTTGATACGCTGCAATGATATCGCGGGTCCAGGAAGTGCCTTGCGGCTCAATTTTCATTTGCAATTCAACCAATACATCCCGTCCCCATTGCGGAACATTTTTATACAAACTATCCGGTACAAACAAACTATCGGATTGTACCCCCTGGTCGGCATTCATCGTAACACTGACCACAAAAGAATCTCGTTTGCCGGGAATAATCGGACAACCCAGATTGACTAAAAAATCTGAAATGATTATGGTATCCGGATCTGAAAATTCTGTACAGCGGTCAGACACCGCCAATTTATAAACACCGCTGTAACTTGGTTTTAATATCGAGTCTTTTGGCAAGGGCATTAAATAATCATAGTGAAACCAATCGTAGGTATACAAGGATTTTAATGGACGCGCTTTCAATAAAATGGTATCTCCTTCAAAATAAGGAGCCGATACACTTTCCACGATATCCGGAATAATCCGGTAGGACAAGCAGGATCTGTTTTCAACATTCGATCGAATCAGGTTTCCCGGTTCTGGTCCAAATCCTTTGGTAAAATTGATTCCAACTCCGGTTAAATGACAATAACTCATAATGGTCCCCCCGCCATTGGGAGTTGGCCCGGGAGCACATAAATTGCCTTCTGGTGGTTGACAATTGTCCAATGCGGTATTCCGGTTAGGGCCCCATTGACAGGCATGGGTATGAGGTGAACCGAGATTGTGACCCATTTCATGCGTCATCACTTCCACGCTCCAGGAATAAGTAGGCAAAACAGAAAAAGAATTATAAATAAATGCAAAGGAATGCGGTCCCGATTGTCCGTTATAGGGTTGACACAAGGTACTCAACCAGGCGATGCCTCCTTGTTGTTGAGGAGGATAGGTAGATACCAATTGGGCTAAATTTCCAGTAAAATTATTTTTGCGATAAGAGGTGTAATGAAAAATAATGGACTGTAAATCGGTGTGTAAAAAAGGATCAGGAGTCGTCCAAACAAAGATCTCAGAGATTTCCAGTGTAATGTACTCGTTGTAATAAAGGGTTTTAACCACATTAAACAGTCCGGAAATATAGGTGGTGACCTGGTTTTTTTGACTGCTGCGATCGGTATACATCCGGTAATCGCATTCCAGAAAAACCTTGACACTTTTGCAAGCATTGTCAAACAAACTGTCTGGAGCCAATTGATGATTTTGTAGGTTTTTGGGCGATTCAGGCAATGCATCCGAACCACATTGAAAGCCCGAGTTTACCGGCAATTCATTTTCATAATAGAGAACATGAGCGGGCTCATTTTCTGATATTGCATTTTGTGGTATCAATTTTCCAAGAACCAAATTTCCTTTTTCGGGTAAAGAAAGGACTCCCATAATTTCATTTCCGGAAATGGTTATTGCAGCAAAAGAGCCTGGAACATTTTGGATAATTCCCCGGTAAAATAAGGCTTCTTGCGGCATGGGCTCCCGTAAATCCGGCCGGTCGGAACTGATTACGGCAGCGTCTTGACTGTAGATATCTTGTCGTATCAAGAGCAATTCCAATGGATGTTGATGGCCGTCTTGAACCTGAAATTGCAAATAGTTAGGGGTTGCTTTAAAAATTTGGCGAATGGCTGAATTTTGAAGGGACAGAAACGAAGCGCCCGGCATGGATTTAACAAATTCTGGTTTAGCATAGCTTGGCAAATTGACTAAAAGTTCCATTTTATGGAATTCCGGCTTTTTTTTCAGCAATTCCTGCATTTCATCCCAAATGCGGGATGCATAGGTCGTATGAAAGTTCAGGATCAGGCACAATACAAGCGGCAGCATCTTGACAAATCGCATGGAGTATATTTTTTGTAAAGATCTGTTTTTCCTGGAAATTAGCAGCGGACAAGCTTAAGCTTTTGAAAATGAAAAGATTCTGATAAAAGAGTCCTATGAAGCAAAAAACACAGCTTGGCTATATTTTTTCAGGCAATTAACCATATTGAAAAAGCCACATGTGTAAATTATATTATTCCTTAAACCCGAAATTTGCCCAAATTGCCCTTAAAATTTGGCTAAAATCACTTATTTTGAAAAATAATTTAAAAATAATTATATATTAATAAAAAAACATATATAAATTTGTTCTGCTGTAAAACGCTCGATTATGCAAGGATGGAAAAAAATCATGTCTCTGGCCGACACGTATAAGGCCGAACTAAAAAGACTTCAGCTAGTTAAAAACGGTATTGAAGCGATGGTAACCACCAAAGCCTTGTTAAATAAGGCCAGTGCCGACCTCTATGTTAAGGAAGGGCAATACGAAATCGCAACAATCCTATTGTTTGAAAATGAGGAAGATTGAGCCAGTTTAGAAGCTCAGTTGGAAGTTTTTGTTGTAGATATAGACCAGAAGGCTTATAAATAAGAAAAGGAACAACAGGAAAAAAATAAAGCATTTTCCTTTACTGCCCTTTTTCAATTGCTGGATTTCCATGATTCGCTTTTAGTTCCGCAAAGTAAATTAATATTTATTTATTTTACAAGTAGATTTATACGATTTTCATTTTCGGTGGTCAATTTTTCTTAATCATATGATATCTTTAAATTGTAGTGTATTTATATAATTACAATATCTTTTTACTTATCGTTCAACATAAAATAAAAGTGGTGCCTTCAATTACTTAAAGACACCACCAACACGCTTTAAAATTCATTTGCATTGAAAAATGGTTGTGATTTATTTTACGATTCGTTTCATAATAATCCTTCGGTTTTCTAAAATAATTTTTATAAAATAAATTCCTGATTGAATATCATCCAGCTGGATGGTTTGTTTTTGGCTATTTGATGTAAAGCTGTACTTTTTTATCAGCTGACCGGCAGCATTTAAGAGGCTTGCAGATTTTATAAAATTATTTGGCTCATGAAATTCTATGTTGAGTTCTTTATTAACTGGATTGGGATAAAGTAAAGCGTCATAAATAAACTCATTTGGGTTTCCAATAAAACTCATGACCAGGTTGCTATCACAAACAGGTTCATAACCTAATCTGTAATTTACAAAATTAGGAATACTGGCATGATTCCAGGCTGGCAGTTGGATTCCATGTTGTTGAAAATGACAATCCAGTCCTTTTTGATTGGGATCATGGATTACATGCATGACTTTGTTGCTGGTACCAGTTCGGATGTATATTTTGCAATCCGGACCCAACATGGCAGCATCAAAACCTGCGGCCCAGATCCCGTCTTCAACATAACCATCCCAAGTATCTAAATGGATTAAAGCTGAAACTGGGTCAGGATCTTGGGTATCGTATTGATAAAGATCCCAACGATAACTCAAATACACAAAACGCGAGTCGGGAGAAAATGCGACACCAACGGTATGGTCATTGGTTTCACTTCCCGTAACAATATTTCTAAAATTACTTAGAGTGCCAGAACTTCTATCAAAATCCATTAAAAACAATCCATTACTTGGGGTCATCCGTGCATAGTGCTTTCCATCCGGAGAAAAGCAAGACTGCGAACCGCCATCATCTAAAAAATAAAAATCCAAACCTATGCTCTGTTCTTTATATGGCATGGGGCCTTGGTCTGTCATCTGAACCACAAAATATTTATTGTTGGCTCTACCAGGACTAATCACCCACCAGTCTATATTATTACTGTGTCTGGTTGCTGTTAAATCAGAATAGGAAACATACTCGTTGATTGCAACATTGTTTTTTGAAATTACATCTCCATTTCCATTATTTAAACTTATATCTACTAATGTATAAAGTAACTTAGTGGATGCTACGATAGACAAAGTATCCTGAACATATTCTTTAAATTTATGAATTACAAAAAAATGTTCATTTGAACCTGGAGTTGGAAGTATTAACGTTCCAAATGGAGTAATATAATCTCCAAATTTGCAAGATTGATCATGTCCAGTCCCCTCATTGATAATTCCATTTGGCATGGGTCGATACAAACGATCTGAAATCCAACAACCGCTTGTGTACAATAATAATTTGCCATTTTTATCGCAAATACTGGCATTGTTTTGATGTATTCTGTAATCTTTATTGGAAATGTAAATCTCTCTTTTTTGATTTGTAAAGTCAATATGAAATCTGTAAAAATTTGTATCATTTAATGTAGAATTAGAGCCTCCAAATATCCAAATATAATCTCTTTTACCCTGGCAAAGTATGACTGATAACGGCAATAGTATAAGTAGTAAAATTTTCATAATAAACAAAATTTGAGGTGGAGTAATACTCCACCTCAGCTAACAATTAAATTTTAAGTATTTTTCTATTTAGAATTATCCCATTTGTCAATTCTAATTCCAGTAACAAAATTCCAGGATTTAAATCACTGATATTTAATTCAATTAAATTTTGATTTTCTTCAAAATAAATTGTATGAATTGGTTTACCTGAAAGATCTCTAAATATTAGATTCTTTATTTTTACTTCCGGACTATTACATTGGAAAGTTATCCAATCTGAACTTGGGTTAGGTTGTATATAAATTTGAAATTCATTCAATTTTGAATTTCCACTTGATTGGTATTGCTCCATTGCTTGTGAACAAATACTATCATCATTAAATACAGCCTGGTTATATAAAGCCATTAGAGACCTGGCTCTGTAAACAGCATCTCCACCCATAATTGCACATTGCGATGCGATTTCATTAATGATTTGTTTATCAGCAGAATCCAAGACCCAATCATCATTGAGTAACATGCTAAGATAAATTTCATTTATTGATTTTTGATTTTCTTCGTAAATTGTGTCTGTGGCAATCTCCGCATTCTGTTGGATTGCCTGACTCAAAGTAGAATTTAAGGTACTATTTAATTGAACCTGAAGATAATTTTTAGCATTTGCCAGTGTATCAAAATCAGCTTGAATTGAATAAATATTGGTTTGCAATTGTAAATTAGTAATATTTAGATTCATTTATTACCATTTGTAATTTAGTATCAGTAAGATTATAAAACGGATTTTAAGTAAAATTAAGGGTTTTAATGCAAATCGAGGCCTTACAACATCCCAATAAAGGAATTTCATTGTCAATATTGATTTGAGAATATAAAATATCTGGGATTTCATAAAGCTGTCCTATTGTCTTATTGCTTAACGTGCTGAACAATAGAAATGTAAATAAAAACAGTAAATTTTTCATTGTTTTTAAATTAAAAATGAGGTCCTACCTTGTTAAGGAGTGTTCGGGTCAAATTGTTCTCCTGAGGTTTTTAATTTCGTCCATTTTCTGAAAGATTAAAAGATAGCTCCTACATTGCTTTACTAAGCATGTTTATATAATTTACGTTTGTAAATTTCAAACAAGAAATAAATAGGACTATTTCTTGAATTCCCTGATACTTCAGAAATTACAGGAACAGAAGGTGTTAAGCTGTTTTTAATTCCATACGCAAAATTTAGATAAGATCAATTTAATAAAAAATTAATTTGCGTGTTGGATACAAAGATGAGATAACTATTTGTTGTGCACATCAGGGTAAACCCTGATTTTTAAAATTCAGGGTTTACCCTGATTGACTTAAGGGTATACCCTGAATATTACAATTTTTTATAATATTATAATTAACTTGGTTTAAAACAATCTATTTTGCAATCAACTTTCAATAGTTTGTTATTATAATCCTGGGATACACAAATATCTCATGTTTTTTCAGGGGTATTGATTGATGAACTGATTACATTTCCGTTTTGATCTAAATTAATAATAAATGGATCAAGCCTTCGTTTTTTATTTTTGTTAGATTCAATACAATCTAAATAGGACCCGTTGTTATATATTAATTCATTTCTTGAAATTAAATACAACGAATATCCTTCCAATATTTCCTTTCATAAATATTTGACAATCTTGAAATGGAAGCGTTGAAGTAGTACAGATAAATATTGAATGAATATTTTATATAAAACCATAAAATTTGAGCCATGGTTACGTTATAATTTATTTAATTTTGAGAAAGAGTTAAAACTATTTGTTTCAAATCATGCAGCTCAAAAAAAGATTTATAATTGGTATCTAAATAAATTTCAGCTGGTCTAAAATGTTTTTTAAATAAAACATTACAATGTAAATTGACTTAAATCGCCTTGCATTTTTCCTTCAGCCATTTCTTTTCACTTGCATCTAAATGCGGTGCGATGCGGTTATAAACTTCTTTATGGTAATTGTTTAACCAGTTGATGCATTGTTTTGTCATCATCGGACTGTGCACCAGTTTTAAATCAATTGGAAACAAAGTCACCGTTTCAAACTTGAGATAATTGCCCTTGGCACTTTTAGTGTGCAGGGTATTGATCACCAGATTTTCAATTCGGATGCCATGGGATCCTTCTTCGTAATATCCGGGTTCGTTAGAAGTAAGCATGCCTTCCAGCATTTCACTTTGGCCGCGTTGATTCCAGCTGGTGACAAAACCCTGAGGAGGCTCGTGTACATTCATAAAATATCCGACCCCATGTCCGGTTCCATGGCTGTAATTCAAAGACATATTCCATAAATATTGACGCGCCAGGATGTCAAGTTGGATGCCTTTAGTCCCTTCCGGAAAAATGGCATCCGCCAGGGCTATATGTCCCATGAGCACTGCTGTATATTGTTTTTTTACTTCTGGTGCAGGAGCGCTCAAAGCAATGGTCCGGGTGATGTCCGTTGTTCCGTCCTGGTATTGTCCGCCGGAATCTACCAATAAGATGCCCTTAGCTTTGATGGTGGCCGATTTTTTGGCATCCGGTTTATAATGTATGATGGCACCATTTGCCTGATAACCAACGATGGCATCAAAACTTTCCCCCACATACAAAGGCTGTTGACTTCTGAATTCCATGATTTTCATGGCAAATTCATGTTCGGTGCAATTTTTGGATTTTTTCAACAGATTCTCCAACCACATAAAGGCTTTTACCAGCGCAGCTCCGTCTTTTTCCATGACTTTGCGGATGTGCTCAATTTCTGCTTTGGATTTCAGGGCTTTCATTTTCATAACCGGACTGACATCACTCAGTAAACTTCCTTCTGGAAACTGAATGGCGAGTTTCGCATTCATCGTGGATGGATCGATTAATATCTTTTTACCCGGTTTGATGGCTTGAACCACCGATTTTATCGTAAAGTAGTTTTTTACATGGATTCCGTCTTCAGCCAATTTTTTCTCTAAGGCTTCCGGAAGTTTGTCTGGTGGAATGAATAAATCACAATGATCCATGGTTACCAGCAAATAGGAAGTAAATACCGGATTGCAGTGCACGTCTTTTCCACGTAAATTCAACAAATAAGCAATTTCATCCAATGCAGAAAGCAGGATGTAATCCGCTTTTTGAAGTTTGAGTTGTTCCCGTAGGCTTTTCAATTTAAGCTCGCGGGATTTGCCTGCATATTTTAAAGCATGTTCATAAATGGGTTCGGGGCTCAGCGCAGGACGGTTTTCCCATATATCCTCCATTAAATCTCCGCAATCTTTCAGATGAAGTCCTTTTTCAGTCAGTTTTTTATCAAAAGCACGAATTTGTGCCAGGGAAAAACACCAAAAATCACATCCTACGGTCTGACCGGATTTAAGCTGACTGCAGATCCAATCCATATATTCTGCCTGAGCTTGTGCCAGTAATTTATGAAGCGTCACCCCACTGCCTTTAAGTTCGAGTTCTGCCTGTAAAAAATACCTTGAATCCGTCCACAGACCGGCATGATCAGCCGTTACGACCACCGTTCCGGCAGAACCATGAAATCCTGAAATCCAGTAGCGACCTGCCCAGTATTCTGGCACATACTCACTCTGATGAGGATCCGCGGTTGGGATAATGTAGGCATCCACTCGGGCCTTGCTCATTACGGTTTTTAAAGCGGCAATACGGGGAGGAATCAGGCTGGTCATATCAAGATATATTAAATATTTTTATAATATGTAGTTATTTTCTTTACATTTGCCATGCAATGTTACGATTTTCCGGTAGCAAAATCTCAATCATTCCTTATTTTATAAGGATTTGATACCCGATTTTTGAGAACCATGCCCGGGATTCGATTGTTCATTCAGATAGTATAGAGCACATGATTAAGCAGCAATTAAGCCAAAGTCTTTTACAAAAACTTTCCCCACAGCAGATTCAGCTGATGAAACTATTACAGGTTCCAACAGCGATTCTCGACCAACGCATCCAGGAAGAAATCGAATCCAATCCGGCTTTAGAGGAAGGCAATGAATACGATGAAAATTACGATGCTGATTTAAAAGAAGGCGTCAATGATCAGGACAATGAATTTGACCTTACTGAAAAAGAGCAATATGAAAAGGAAAGTCAGGATGAGTTGATGAACAGCGATAGTTTCGATGACTATTTAAACAACTACATGGATGACAATACAGCATCCTATAAGTATAAAACGGATGACTATGGAACACAAGAAGAAGAACATCGCAGTTTACCCATTGCAGTTGAAAATACCTTTCATGACCATTTACGCAAGCAAATTGG